>NZ_JAALEE010000283.1:0-5752 GCF_014145265.1 Dietzia sp. CW19
CTCGCGCAGGGCGTGCCCGACGGCGTCGAGGTCCCGCGGGCCGGTGCCCGGCGAGGAGTCCGGCGATGAGCCCTGTGCGGCATCCGCCCACTGGACCACGGCGCCGACCCGGTGCCCGAACCGCTCGTCCGGGACCCCGAACGCCACGGCGTCCTCGATCCCGGCCACCGCCTTGAGCGCGGCCTCGACCTCCTCGGCGAAGATCTTCTCGCCGCCGGAGTTGATCACCTGACTGGCCCGGCCGAGCATGATGATCGTGTCGGGGCCGTCGTACCGTCCGCGGTCCCCGGTGAACACCCGGCGGCTGCCGGCGATCTCCCGGAAGGTCTCGGCGGTCTTGGCCTCGTCCTTGTAGTAGCCGGCGGGCTGGTACCCGCTCTTGACGATCCAGCCGATCTCCTGCGAGTCGTCGGGCAGCGGTTCGTCGAAGTCGTCGACGAGCTGCAGGGTGGTACCCCTGGGGATCCGTGGTCCGTGGTCGGCGAAGAGCGACCCGTCGTCGAGATCGGCCTTGGTCACCACGCCCAGGCCGCCGAAGCCGCCCTCGGACGAGCCGAACGCGTCCATGATCATCAGATCGGGACGGAGCTCGAGCAGGTCCGCCTTGACCGAGGGCGAGAACAGGGCGGCTCCCGAGGAGACCATGAACATGCTCGAGGTGTCGGGGTCGGTCCGCCGCATCAGATCCACGAGTGGCCGGACCATCGCGTCACCGGCCACCACGGCGACCTGGATCTTCTCGGTCTCGATCTCCTCCAGGACGTCCGCGGCCCGGAAGTGCGGGAGGTAGTGCATGGTGCCGCCGGCGAACAGGCCGGTGAAGCTGGGCATGATGCCCGAGGTGTGGATGAGCGGGAGCAGGATGAGGTAGCGCATGGGGTCACCGCCCAGACCCGCCCTGGACTGGTGGAACTCGTCGGGCACCGGCTCACCCGTGTGGTAGTCCGCGCCACCTCCGAGGCTGCGCCACAGGTCCTCCTGACGCCACATCACACCCTTCGGTTTGCCCGTCGTGCCACCGGTGAACACCAGGTAGAGATCGTCGCCGCTCCGCTCCACCCCGGGGCGCTCCGCCGACGCCGCCTCCAGGGTCTCGCGGGCGGGGAGGACACCGTCCGGAAGGGTGTCGACGCCCGAGCCGTCCTCCACCATGATCGTGTGCCGGACGGCGTCGAGCCCTCGTACGGCCTCGGTCACCGCGGCGCCGAACTCGCGGTGGAACACCAGCACGCTGGTGTCGGAGTAGTCGTAGAGGTAGCGCAGCTCCGGGCCCGAGTAGCGGTAGTTGATGCTGATGGTCACCGCCCGCAGTTTGAGGACTCCGAGGATCAGCGCCAGACAGTCCACCCCGTTGCGCAGGTGCACACCGACGTGGTCGCCGGCCCCGACGCCCAGGGAGGCGAGCGCCGAGGCCCACCGGTTGGCCTCGGCCTCCAGGTCGGCGTAGGTGAGACGACGTTCGCCCTCCACCACCGCCAGACGGTCGGCGCCGTAGGCGTCCACGGCGTGTTCGAAGAGGTCGGCCAGGTTGTGTGCCATGTGGTGTCCTCCGTGACGGGGTCGGGTGTGCTGTCTCGGGCGAGCGTCCGGTCTCAGACCGGGGTGATGGGCAGTGGCGTGCGGGCCGGTCCGAAGTCGAACGCCGCCCCGGTGCTGATCCGGGTGACGGCGACCTCGTCGGACTCCTTCGCTGGTACGTCTCCGAGCCGGAGGACGGCCTCGACCCGGGAGCCGTCCGAGGGCACGCGCTCCACGGTCCAGTGCGGGTCGACCGCCTGTGCCGCCGCGGCGAGGGGGCGCAGGCCGTCCCGGGCGAGCAGGGGCATCCAGGTGTCGTCGGCGAACGCGTCCGCCGCGGTGTCCCAGGTGACGGTGACGCTCGCGCCGTCGCCGGAGACCGACGACGAGTACCCCGTGTAGGCGGTCGGACCGGCCAGCGGGTGGAGATCGAGCACGGCGGCCAACCCGTGTGCGTCCCCCTCCACGCCGAGGACGTCTCGGATCCGTCCCGCGGCGACCCCCGCGATCCCCGTCGCCTGGTAGGCGAGCAGCCGGTCCGCGGTCTCGGCGTCCGACCGGCGACGCACCGACTGGTGGAAACCCACCGCCAGCAGGTGCATCTGCAGGTACACCTCGCGGGTCATGCGGACGAGCGCGGCCGCGGTGAACTCGGGGAAGCTCAGATCCGTCAACAGCGGACCGGCGTAGTCGTCCCGAGGGCCCTCACCGGTGGTGTCCCGCGGTTCCGGCGGCTCGAAGGCGAAGTCGATCAACCGGCTGCTCGCGGACTCGACCGCCGGCTCGGGCCACGCCGCCGGCTCTGAATCCGGGTCGATCCGCACGGTCCAGTGACAGTGCGGCGTCCGGCCCTCCGGGCTGCGCGGCGGACGGTGGACGGGCTCCACGACGGCCCGGGGGTTGGTGGCCAGCGCGGTGGCCGGGAAGGTGGGGTCCTCGATGTCGTGGCACATCGTGGTGACGAGCCGGTCCCCCATCGGTTCGACGTCCATCAGCGCACCGCAGTGGTCGAGCCAGAACTCGCCGTGGTCGTGGTCGGTGACCGCGTACCGGAAGTCCATGAACTCCGGCGGCGCCCCCACATCCAGTTGGAAGCCCTTGAAGATCTCCGCGACGCCGTCTCCCGTGATCGACAGCGCCTCCTTCATGCGCCGGGTGTAGTGCGGGCTCGCGGCCTGCCACTCCTCGATCGCCACATCGCGCATCCCGTCCACACCGAACTCGCCGAGCAGGGCCGGCATCCCCGCCCGGTCGATGAGCTGGCCGATCAGCAGCAGGTCGGGCAGCAGCCTGGCGAGCCTGGCGTGGTCGAGGGACTCCAGGGGGTCGCTGTTGACGATCCGGTCGCGCGCGGCCACCGGACTCAGACCTCGTCCGGGGCGGACACCGGCCACAAGGGGGCCGGGCTGTCCTCGATGCGATACCACCCGGCCGGCTTGTCCCCGGCCGCCTCGAACCGGGCCTTCATCGAATCGGTGAGCGCGTCGGCCTCGTACATCCGCATGAACAGGTCCACCACGTTGCCGAAGTCGAAGAAGTCGCGGTGCCACTTCCACTTCTGGTCACCGTTGTAGAGGAACCACGACCCGCCGAGCCCGTGGACCTCGTACGGCTTCCCGGTCTTCGGGTCGACGGTGTCTCGGGCGATCTGCTTCCACAGACAGAGCACGTCGCCGGTCTCGGGGTCGATGATGGTCCGGATGTAGGGGTACTCCCAGCCGTCGAGCCCGGCCATCTCCTGGCCCAGCGCGATGTCGCGGATCTCGTCCCGGCCGACGGCCATGAAGTCGTCCTTGGTGCCGTAGTTCCAGCCGTAGGTGGCGTCCTCGGCGTAGAAGTCGGCGAGCGGGGTCCAGTCCTTGTTGCGCTCGCACTCGGCGTTGGCCTCGATCCAGCGCTGCACGAACTCGGCGATCTCGGCGCGGTCGTATCGGGTCACGTCACTCACTCCTGGTGGGTCTGGTTCTCGACGAGGCGGAGTGCCTGCGTCGGGCAGTACTTGACGGCGGCCTTGACGGCCTCGAGCTGGTCGTCGGGGACCACGCCCCGCTTGGCACGCACCTTGGCCTCGGAGCCCTTGCCGACCGTGAACCAGTCGGGGGCCTCCGCCTGACATTCGGCGTGCCCCTGGCACAGGTCGAAGTCCACCTCCACCCGCATCGGCTGCTGCCCGCTCACCTGCGCTGCCTCCTCCGGTAGCGGACGGTGCACGGCTGGGCCAGCTGGACGACCATCTTGGAGTGGTCGTTGTGGTAGCTCTCGGGCGGCTGCGCGAGCTCGAACTCGAACTCCCGCAGCAGGATCGAGAAGATGGCCTTGATCTGCAGCTGGGCGAACGCCGCGCCCACGCAGCGGTGCCGTCCGGCGCCGAAGGGGATCCAGGTCCACCGGTTGACGATGTCCTCCTGGCGCGGCTCGGCATAGCGTTCCGGGTCGAAGGAGTCGGGGTCCGGGAAGTCCTCCGGCAGCCGGTTGGAGACCGCGGGGGACGCCGCGACGGTCTGCCCGGCGCGGACGACGTGGTCGCCGATCTGCACGTCCTCCTGCGCCACCCGCATGAGGATGATCAGCGGCGGGTGCAGACGCAGCGTCTCTTTCAGGGCGTTCTCGACCCTGGGCATCTGACGCAACGCCCCGAAGCTGTACTCGGCCCCGTCGGAGTAGACCTCGTCGAGTTCGGCGACCACCTGCGCGAGGTAGTCCGGGTGCTTGAGCAACTCGATGAGCATCCACGCGCTGGTACCGGAGGTGGTGTGATGTCCGGCGAACATCATGGAGATGAAGATGCCGGTGACCTCGTCCGGGGTGAACCGGTACGTGCCGTCGTCGTTCTTGACGGAGACCAGGACGTCGAGGAGGTCGCGGTCCTCCTTGCTCGCCGGCGGCTCGGCCATCCGCTGGTCCATGATCCCGGAGACCAACTCGACCAGCCCCGCTCGCGCCGCGTCCCGCTTGCGGAACGCGGGGATGTCTGCGTAGGCGTCGATGTACGCGTGGGGGTCGGTGCCCTGCTCGAGATCGTGGTAGAGGTGCGCGAACCGGGCGTCGAGCTGCTCGCGGAACTTCGGACCGATCAGGCACGCCGAGGAGGTGTAGATGGTGAGCTCGGAGAACCACTCGAGGAGGTCGATCTCACCCTCGTCGCCCCACTCGCCCACCATGCGCTGGACCTCGCGGGGGATGGTGACGGCGTGCTGGCGCATGTGCTCGCCGCGCAGCGCGGTGTTGTGCAGCATCTCCGAGCGGCGCTCGGGGCTGGCGTCGAACACGACGCCCTCACCGAACACCGGCGTCATGAACGGGTAGGCGGCGGCCTGGTCCAGCGACTCGTCCGGCGCACGGAAGAAGGCCTCGTTCGCGGCCGCCCCGGAGGCCAGGCAGATGTCGCGGTCGACGATCTTGAACACGCCGAGGTCGCCGCACTCCTCACGGACCCGCCAGAACAGGCCGATCGGGTCGGTACGGAGTTCGTCCATGTGCCCGAGCTCCCCCTCGCCGTCGGAGACCCGACGCGGCTCGGTGAGGGTGGAGAAGTCCGTGGGCTTGTCGGTGGAGCTGTCGGTACTGGTCACGAGTAGTCCTCCTCGATTGGGGCCTCCGGCTGGATCTCCAGCTCGGTGATCTGGGCGCCGCGGGGCATCGACACCATGGCGGCGACCCCCCGGGCGAGGTCGGCCGGCTTACACATGCGCGGGTGACGACCGAAGCCGTGCTTGACCCAGTCGTTGATGACCGACTCCGCGGTCTCCGGGTCGAACTCGGTGCCCATCTCGGTCATCACCGGGCCCGGGCGGACCACGCCGAGGCGGATCCCCGTGCCCTCGAGTTCCTTGCGGGCCTGGTGGGCCATGGTCTCCAGGCCGGCCTTGGCCGCGACGTACGCCCCGGAGCGGGGCCGGGCTGTGTAGGCGACGTCGGAGCCGATCAGGACCACGTCGCCCCGACGGCGATCGACCATCCCGGGGACCACCGCGTGGAGCAGCCGCTGCACGGCGAGCAGGTGGATGTCGATCTGCGAGGCGAAGTCGTCCGGCTCCATCTCCCACACGCGGGCCATCTTCAGGGTGCCCGCGCTGGAGACCAGGACCTCGGGAGGGCCGTACGCCTCACCGGCGGCGGCCACGAACGCCGCCACCGACTCCGCGCTGGTCACGTCGACCGGTCGTGCGGTGGCCCGTCCCCCGGCCTCCCGGATCCGGCCCACGAGGTCGTCGAGGCGGTCGGCGCGGCGGGC
>NZ_JAALEE010000284.1:0-8983 GCF_014145265.1 Dietzia sp. CW19
CCGACCGCCAGGAGGGGAGGGCCGTGGGGACCGTTCACGTGGGGATCTGCGTGCCGGGAGTCGCGGCGCGGTCGACCGAGCTCTCCCTGGACGGCGGTCGAGCCGAGATCCGTCGGGCGGCCTGTGCCGCCGCCCTCGATCTGCTGGTGGGGATCGTCGACGAGGTCGGGAACGAATCGGCGACGTGAGGCGTTGTACCCCGTGATGCCGAACATCCAGATGACCACGCTGCCCCGACCGGACCACCGGAGCGGGCCCCCGCTGCTGCGGGAGACCCTCGGGACGGTCCTCCGCGGCCTGCGGGGCGATTCGGGGCGGACCCTGCGGGACGTCGCCGACGCCGCCCGGGTGAGTCCCGGGTACCTCTCCGAGATCGAACGTGGTCGCAAGGAGGCCTCGAGCGAGTTGCTCGCGTCCATCTCGGGTGCGCTCGACGTCTCGCTCGGCGAGATCCTCATCCGCGCGGCCCTCGAGGTCTCGCCCCCGGGTACCGTCTCGCTCCCGGGCACCGTCGCGGAGCCCGTCCTCGCGGCCTGAGCCCCACCCCGGCAACGCCCGGTGGTCGCCCCCCGACCTTGTTCGGTACCGTGGTACTGACCAGTCGTCCGAATCGGCAGAAGGACACTACGCAGCGATGGCCAATCCGTTCACCAAGGCATGGCGCTACCTCATGGCGTTGTTCGATTCGAAGATCGACGAGAATGCTGACCCCAAGGTCCAGATCCAGCAGGCCATCTCGGACGCGCAGCGGCAGCACCAGCAGCTGTCCCAGCAGGCAGCCGCCGTGATCGGCAACCAGCGGCAGCTGGAGATGAAGCTCAACCGCCAGCTCGCCGACATCGAGAAGCTGCAGGGCTCCACGCGGCAGGCACTGCAGATGTCCGAGCAGGCCCATCAGAACGGCGACACCCAGAAGGCGACCGAGTACGAGAACGCCGCGGAGGCCTTCGCCGCTCAGCTGGTCACCGCCGAGCAGAACGTCGAGGACCTCAAGGGACTCCACGACCAGTCGCTCCAGGCCGCGGCCCAGGCCAAGAAGGCCGTGGAGCAGAACGCGATGGTGCTCCAGCAGAAGGTGGCCGAACGGACCAAGCTGCTCAGCCAGCTGGAGCAGGCCAAGATGCAGGAGCAGGTCAGCGCGTCGCTGCAGTCCATGTCCGAGGTCTCGTCGGGCGGGAACACCCCGAACCTCGACCAGGTCCGCGACAAGATCGAGCGGCGGTACGCCAACGCCCTCGGGTCGGCGGAGCTCGCCCAGAACTCGGTTCAGGGCCGGATGCTCGAGGTCGAGCAGGCCTCGACCCAGATGGCCGGGCACAGCCGTCTCGAGCAGATCCGGGCGTCGATGAAGGCCGAGGGTGGTCAGCTCGGACAGGGGACCGGCTCTGCGTCCCAGCTCCCCCAGGGGCAGCCGCAGTCCGCCACCCCGCCTCAGCAGCAGGCGCAGACCGAACAGCAGTGAGTCGTCCGAGGACGGGCCGCCGGTGAACTATCCGGCGGCCCGTCCTCGTCCGTGGTGAAGGGGCACACGTGACACTGACCGAGTTCAGGGCCCGGACCGTCGAGGCCTTCGGGGACCTGCGGGCCGATCATCTCGTGAGGTCCCATCATCTGGCCGCGTTCGACGGGCGCACCGCCGACGAGGCCATCGACGCCGGTGCCTCCGTCAAGCAGGTCTGGTTGGCGCTGTGTTCGGAGTTCGAGGTTCCCGACTCATTACGCTGACCCCGTGGCGGCGTGTCGTTCGATCTCGAACACGCGTTCGTCTACACTCGGGTCATGTGATGACGGGATGGCCCGTCCACAGGGCGACATCCCTCCACAGTGAAGGGTTGCCGGGCTCGTGCAAGACGTATCTGTCGTACCCGACCCGTAGCGTCCGCGAGCGAGCAGACCACACAGACCGTCCGGCACGACACCGGAGGTCGAGCACGAACGGAGAGCATCATGGCCCCCAAGACCACCGCCAAGTCAGGTACCAGGACGGGCGTGGCCCAGAACCGCGAACAGGCGCTGGAGTTGGCGCTCGCGCAGATCGACAAGGCCTACGGCAAGGGGTCGGTCATGCGGCTCGGGGACGACACCCGGCCGCCGGTCCAGGTCATCCCGTCCGGTGCCCTGTCCCTCGACGTGGCACTCGGGATCGGCGGGTTCCCACGGGGCCGCGTCGTGGAGATCTACGGTCCGGAGTCGTCCGGCAAGACGACCGTCGCGCTGCACGCGGTGGCCAACGCGCAGGCCGCCGGCGGGATCGCCGCGTTCATCGACGCGGAGCACGCGTTGGATCCGGAGTACGCCCGCAAGCTCGGCGTGGACACGGACAACCTCATCGTCTCCCAGCCGGACACCGGTGAGCAGGCGCTCGAGATCGCCGACATGCTGGTCAGGTCGGGGTCCATCGACATCCTGGTGGTCGACTCCGTCGCGGCGTTGGTGCCGCGGGCGGAGATCGAGGGCGAGATGGGCGACAGCCACGTGGGCTTGCAGGCGCGACTGATGAGCCAGGCGCTCCGCAAGATGACGGGTGCGCTGCACAACACCAACACCACCGCGATCTTCATCAACCAGCTGCGCGAGAAGATCGGGGTGATGTTCGGCTCGCCCGAGACCACCACGGGCGGTAAGGCGCTCAAGTTCTACGCCTCCGTCCGCCTGGACGTGCGCCGGATCGAGACCCTCAAGGACGGCGCGGATGCGGTGGGTAACCGCACCAAGGTCAAGGTCGTCAAGAACAAGATCGCGCCGCCGTTCAAGATCGCGGAGTTCGACATCCTCTACGGCGAGGGCATCAGTCGCGAGGGATCGCTCATCGACATGGGCGTGGAGAACGGCTTCGTCAAGAAGTCGGGTTCCTGGTTCACCTACGGGGCGGACCAGTTGGGTCAGGGCAAGGAGAACGCCCGCCGGTACCTCAAGGAGAACCCCTCGGTCCGCGACGAGATCGAGCGCAAGATCCTCGACAAGCTCAACATCGGGGCGGGTGCGGAGATCGCGGAGATCGAGGCGGAGTCCGACGAGGACGCGCCCATCGACGTGGTGCCCGTCGAGTTCTGATGAGCGTGCAGGACCCGCGTGCGGCCGAGCGGGGGCAGGGTGTCGACGCGGACGACCTGCGCACCGCGATCGCGGCGGTGGAGGCCAGGCCGTCAAGCAGTTCGGACCTGCCTCCGTTGGCCCCCGAGGCCCACGAGGCCGCGACGGCGGCTCTCCGGCTTCTGCGCCACCGGCCACGGAGCCGACACGAACTGCGGGAGCGGCTTCTGGGTAAGGAGCATGCGCCGGATGCGGTGGACGAGGCCCTGGACAGGGTCCGCGCCTGGGGTCTGCTCGATGACGCGGACTTCGCCTCGGAATGGGTCAGGGGTCGGCGGCGTCGACGCGGACGGTCGCGGGGTGCACTCGAACGCGAGCTGCGCGAGAAGGGCGTCGCCGAGGTGCATATCGCGGGGGCGGTGGCCGGCATCGACGAGGCCGATGACCGACAGCAGGCCACCGACCTCGTGCGCGCGCGGCTCAGCCGCAGCCCGGTCGACCCCGGTCCCGGGGCGGATCTCCAGGGAGAACGGCGCAGGCTGGTGGCGTTCCTCGCCCGCCGGGGCTATCCGACGGGGTTGGCGATGACGGTGGTCGATGCCGAATTGGCGGCCCAGGTGTCGCCCTGAGTACCCTGGCCTGCGTGGATTCTCTCGTGACCGACCTGCAGGCGACGGCCGGAGACACCGGTGTCGAGCGCGTCGAGGGGCGCACGTACCAGGTGCGGACCTTCGGGTGCCAGATGAACGTCCATGACTCCGAGCGGCTCTCGGGCGTGCTCGACGCGGCCGGGTACGTGCCGTTCGAGGGGGAGGCCGATCCCGCCCGGGGCGATCTTCCGGACCTCGTGGTGTTCAACACGTGCGCGGTCCGCGAGAACGCGGACAACCGCCTGTACGGCACGCTCGGCCACCTGCGGCCGTGGAAGGACGCCAATCCCCGACTGCAGATCGCGGTCGGCGGATGCCTGGCACAGAAGGACAAGGACGTCGTGGTCTCACGGGCCCCGTGGGTCGACGTCGTCTTCGGTACCCACAATCTCGGGCATCTGCCCACCCTGCTCCAGCGCTCCCGGCACAACGAGCGGGCCGAGGTGGAGATCGCCGACTCGCTCCAGCACTTCCCCTCGACCCTTCCCGCCACCCGGGAGTCCGCCTACGCCGGCTGGGTCTCGGTCTCCGTCGGCTGCAACAACACCTGCACGTTCTGCATCGTCCCGTCCCTCCGCGGCAAGGAGGTGGACCGGAGACCCGGTGAGGTCCTCGCCGAGATGAAGGCACTGGCGGATGAGGGTGTCCTGGAGGTCACCCTGCTCGGACAGAACGTCAACGCCTACGGGCGGTCGTTCCACGATCCCGCCGAACCATCCGACAGGGGCGCCTTCGCGAAGTTGCTGCGCGCCGCCGGTCGGGTCGAGGGCATCGAGCGGATCCGGTTCACCTCACCACATCCCGCGGAGTTCACCGACGACGTGATCGAGGCGATGGCCGACACCCCCGCCGTGTGCCCGCAGCTTCACATGCCCCTGCAGTCCGGCTCGGACCGTGTCCTGCGCGCGATGCGCCGTTCGTACCGGTCGGAGCGCTTTCTGGGCATCCTGGACAGGGTGCGGGCCGCGATGCCGCACGCGGCCATCACCACGGACATCATCGTCGGATTCCCCGGGGAGACCGAGGAGGACTTCCAGGCCACCCTCGACGTCGTGGAGAAGGCGCGGTTCACGAGCGCGTTCACTTTCCAGTACTCACCGCGACCGGGGACTCCGGCGGCGACGATGACCGACCAGGTACCCAAGTCCGTCGTGCAGGAGCGCTACGAGAGGCTGATCGACCTGCAGGAGCGGATCACCCTCGAGGAGAACCGGAAGCAGGTCGGTCGCGAGGTCGAGCTGCTCGTCACCGCCGACCAGGGCCGGAAGGACGCCGCCACCGCCCGGATGACCGGCAGGGCCCGGGACGGCCGTCTGGTGCACTTCGCCCCGGTGGGGGAGCACGCCGGGCGGATCCGACCCGGCGACGTGGTCACCACCCGGATCAGCTCGGCCGCCCCGCACCATCTGCTCGCCGACGACGGCGTGCTGACCTGTCGGGCCACCAGGGCGGGTGACCGGCACGAGGCCGGTGAGAAGCCGGAGACCCCCCCGATTGGCGTGGGGCTCGGACTGCCCACGCTGCGACGTGATGCCCTCGCCTCCGACACCACCCAGAAGGGATGCCTCACGTGAACACCGCTGACCGCCCGGACCCCATCCAGGGGATCATGGAATCCAGCAGGACCGTGGATTCGGAGTTCCGACGCAGGGACAGGATGTTGGGCCACACCCTCGTCATCGGCAGGGCCTATCTGGCGTCGGCGTTGCTGATCGTGTTGCTCGCCGCCGCTCTCGCGCTTCCCCACAGCGACGGGGTGCGTGGACTGGACGTGCTCTTCTTCACCGAGGCGGCCCGGGACCAACAGACCTCGCTGCCCTCCCACGTGTTCGTCCTGCTCTACTCGGCCGGCGCCATCCTGTTCGGCGCCGTCATGATCATCACCCAGAAGTGGTGGGCGGCGGGGATCGCCTGGGGCGCCAGTTGCGTGGCCACGGTGTACGGGATGCTGGCGATCTGGCTGCGCCAGTCCGGACGGGGACCGAACCCCGACTTCCAGGACTTCGGCGCCCCCGGGATCGGCTTGTACGTCAGCGTGATCCTGGTGCTGCTGCTGGTGATGACCCTGGCCGGCGTGCTGTGGGCGCGCACCCCCGAACAGCGCGAGCTCGAGGACTCCGTCCGCCACCGCGACTGAACCGGGTCGCCGCACCCGTCGGACCCACCCCGTGCAGCAGGGCCCCACCGTGTCGGTGGGGCCCTGTCGGCGTGATCAGCGGGTGTCGACCGCGTTCTCGGCGGCCTCGGCCCATTCCTTCCACTGCATGGCCTGCGCGCGGGCCTTCTCGGCGTCCTTCGACTTGCCCGCCGCGTCGGCCTTCGCGGCCTGTGCCTCGAAATCGTCCACCCGCACCCAGAACTGGGCGGCGCGGGCCTTGGCCTCGGGGTCGGTACGCCGCCATTCGGCGTCGGCCGCGTCGGAGACGGACTTCTCCAGGGCGCGGATCCGTCCCTCGAGCTGCCCCATCCTCTCCCGCGGGACCTTGCCGATCTCCTCCCAGCGGGTCTGTAGCTCCCGTAGCGCGGCACGGGCCGCGTCGAGGCCCTTGTCCGGGTCGATCCGGGCCGAGAACTCGGTGAGCAGCGCCTCCTTGGCGTCCGCATTGCCCTCGAACTCCGCGTCACGCTCGGCGGCCGCGGCGTGGCGGGCGTCGAAGAACGTGTCCTGGGCCGCCTTGAAGCGCTTCCACAGGGCGTCGTCGGCCTCGCGGGGAGCGCGGCCCGCGGCTTTCCACTCGTCCATGAGGCGCCTGAACGCGGTGGCCGTGTCGTTCCAGTCGGTCGAGGCCGAGATGGCTTCGGCTCGTTCGACCAGCTCCTCCTTGACGCGCTTGACGGAGGCGCGGGTGCGGTCGAGTTCCGCGAAGTGGGAACCACGGCGCCGGTTGAACGCCTCGCGGGCCTTGGAGAAGCGCTTCCACAGTGCGTCGTCGGTCTTGCGGTCGATGCCGCGAATGGTCTTCCACTCGTCGAGGATCTCCCTGAGGCGATCGCCGGCGGCCTTCCACTGGGTGGACGACTCACCGATCTCCTCCGCCTCGACGGCCAGCGCCTCCTTGCGGGCGATCGCGGTGGCGCGCTCCTCGTCCTTGCGTTGGCGCGCCTCGACCTCGACAGCGCCGGAGCGCTCGACCACGGTGGCGAGTCGGGTCGCGAGGGCGTCGAGATCTCCCACGGCCGCAGCGGAGGGGAGCTGCTCGGCGAGGGCCTCGGCGGAGGCCCGGGTCTTCCGCGCGTCCTGTGGGTGCGAGTCGAGTCGCGCCTCGAGGAGTGAGACCTCCGCGACCAGGTCGTCGTACCGGAGGCCGAAGTGGGCCAGACCTTCCTCGGGTGCACCCGCCTGCCAGGAGCCGACCTGGCGTTCGCCCTCGGAGGTCCTGACGAACACGGCGCCGGAGTCGTCGACCCGACCCCATTCGGACGGGTCCGACGCCCGGACGATGCGCGACTCGGGGGCCGCCACCGCTCGCGGTGCCACCTTCCGGGCCAGTGCTGCGGGGGACGGCGCACCGGGACGCGGGCCCGGGGTCGGAGTGGGGGTCGGTGCGGACGTTCCGGGGTTCGCCTCCCCGGGGGTGGTCGGTGACTGGTCGCTCATCTGGTCCTCGTTTCGTTCTGCCGCGTGACACGGCACCATCGCCGGAATCCCACCGGTCGTCGCCTCGCTGTCCCGGTGAGGGGTCGGCATCTCCCTAGTGTGTACCAACCGCCGCCCGGGCGCCGGGGTATCCCCAGCGAGTCCGACAGAGTCCCGGGGCGGCGCTCCTGCGGAGGTCAGTAAGGTGCTCCGTGTGAACACCCCTGTCGTCCTGGTACCCGGCGCACCGGTTCTGGTGCCCGAACTGTCCGGAGAGGCGGCCGCGGAGACCGCCGGCCAGGTCGACGCCGCGCTGGATCTGCTCAGGACGGCCTCATCCGGCCTCGAGAGGGTGCTCGTGCTCGGCTCGGACCCCGAGGGGCGGACGATGGGTGACGTCCGTTCCTCGCTGTCGAGGTGGGGGGCGGCGGTCCGGGTCGGGCGTTCCGAGGCGGTGGAAGCCGAGTACGACGATGTCCCCGACGCGGCCCTGATCGCATGGTGGCTGCTCGACCGCGCCGGGATCGACCAGCCCCGGTCGTTCGCGGGCGTCACCGGCGGTGGACGGGTCTCTCGGCCCCCCGGGCGCGACACCCTCGTGGTCGTCGTGGGGGACGGTCCCGCCTCCCTCACCCCCCGGGCACCCGTGCCCGAGGACCCGCGTGGTGTCGCCCTCGACTCGGATCTCACCGAGTGGCTGCGGCGCGGTGGCCCGCTGCCCGATCCCGGTGACGCGGTGGCGGAGGCCGTGGGGTGGTGGAGCCGGCCCGCGTGGCTCGGGCTGGCCGGGCTGGTCGGGGAGAGGTCTGCGGTGGAGTCGGTCTCCCGGGCGCCGTTCGGCGTGGGGTATCACTGCGCTCGCTGGGATCTCTCGTCGTCGTCGGATTCCCCGGGTCAGGGGGGTCACGGGTGAGCGGCCCCGCACCGGTCGCGGTGGTGGGCCCGACCGGCACCGGGAAGTCCGACCTCGCCCTCGATCTGGCGCAGCGGCTGGGCGGGGAGGTGGTCAATTGTGACGCCATGCAGCAGTACCGCGGCATGGACATCGGTACCGCGAAGCTCCCGCCGTCCCTCCGACGTGGCATCCCGCATCACAGGCTCGACGTCCTCGAGGTGACCGAGACCGCGAGCGTCGCCGACTTCCGTCGCGAGGCCGAGCGCGAGATCGCGGAGATCCGGGAGCGCGGGAACGTGCCGATCCTGTGCGGAGGATCGATGATGTACATCCAGGCCCTGGTCGACGGCTGGTCCATCCCCGACACGGATCCCGCGGTCCGGGCGCGCTACGAACGGCGCCTCGAGGAGATCGGGGTCCGGGCGTTGCACGCCGAGCTCGCCCGCGCGGACCCCGAGGCCGCTCGGACCATCCTGCCGACCGATCCCCGCCGGACTGTTCGGGCACTGGAGGTGGTGGAGCTGACCGGTCAGCCGTTCTCCGCCTCGAGACCGACCATCGGCGCACCTCGGTGGGGCACGCGGCTGCTCGGCCTACGGTGCGCGCTTCCCGAGCTCGATGACCGGCTGGACGCCCGTACCGGGCGCATGTTCGCCGACGGGCTGATCGACGAGGTGCGTGGGCTCGTCGGGCTCGGACTGCTCGAGGGCGTGACGGCCCGGCGGGCCATCGGGTACGCGCAGGTTCTCGACGAGATGGACGACGAGCTGGGGATCGACGACGAGGGGGTGGCCCGCGCCCGGGAGCGCACGGTGATCGGCACCCGCC
>NZ_JAALEE010000284.1:9049-21366 GCF_014145265.1 Dietzia sp. CW19
GTCGTGGTTCGGGCGTGATCACCGCATCAGGTGGATCGACACCGACACCCGCCAGGTCGACGGCACGCCCCGCGGTGGACGGACCCCTGTGGAGACAGCACTCGAGCTCCTCGGTGAGGCTCCGCGATGAGCGCCTCGAACCCCGGCCGCACCCGCGTCCAGTCGGTCGACCGGGCGTTCGCCCTCCTCGACTCGTTGGCCCGGCGGGGCGGCCGCGCGTCCCTCGGGGAGCTGTGCGCCGACACGGGTCTGGCCGCGGCCACCGTCCACCGGCTGTGCGGGACGCTCGCCGAGTCGGGTCACCTCCGCCGGGACGCGCGCCGCGACTATCTGCTCGGCCCCCGATTGCAGCGGATCGGCGAGGTCGCGGGGAGGGCGACGTGGTCGTGGGCCCAGCCGGTGCTCGCGGCCGTGGTCGACGGGACCGGCGAGACCGCCAACCTCGCCGTTCGTGAGGGGGACGGTGTCGTGTACCTCGCCCAGGTCCCGTCGCCGCACTCGATGCGGATGTTCACCGAGGTGGGCCGTCGGGTGCACGTGCACTGCACGGCGGTGGGGAAGGCGTTGGTCGCCCGGGACGACGACGACGAGGTCCGCGCGATGCTGGAACGGACCGGCATGCCCGGGTACACGGATGCCACCATCGTCGACCCGGACCGGTTGTTGGACGAGCTCGCCCGCGTACGCAGGGTGGGGTTCGCCACCGACGAGTCGGAACAGGAGGAGGGCGTCCGCTGTGTCGCGATCACGGTGGGGGTCGGGGACGCCGCGGTCGCGGTGTCCGCGTCGGGGCCCGAGGCGAGGTTCACCGAGGAGCGCCGCGACGCCGCCGTCGGGGTCCTCAGGGCGGCCGTCGCGGACCTGCACCCCTGACGCGGAAGGATCCGCTACCTCGGCCCGGGATCCGCTACCCCTGTGGGGAAGCGGATCCCGGTGTGCGGGCAGCGGATCCTTCCGGGCTTCGCGGCGGGGCC
Source organism: Dietzia sp. CW19 (assembly GCF_014145265.1). Taxonomy (NCBI): domain Bacteria; kingdom Bacillati; phylum Actinomycetota; class Actinomycetes; order Mycobacteriales; family Dietziaceae; genus Dietzia; species Dietzia sp. CW19. Next base: position 10,024 of record NZ_JAALEE010000284.1, read on the forward strand.
GTTCTACAGCCCGTTGGCGGCCTTGAACTCGCGGCGGCGACGGTGCAGGATCGGCTCGGTGTAGCCCGAGGGCTGCCCGGTCCCCTCGAGGATGAGCTCGCGGGCGGCCTGCCAGGCGATCGACGAGTCGAAGTCCGGCGCCATGTTCCGGTATGCCTCGTCACCGGCGTTCTGCTGGTCGACGATCTCCGCCATCCGGCGCAACGAGTCCTCGACGTCCTCGGCCGTGATGATGTCGTGACGGATCCAGTTGGCGAGCATCTGCGAGGAGATCCGCAGGGTGGCGCGGTCCTCCATCAGGTTGACGTCGTGGATGTCCGGCACCTTCGAGACGCCGATGCCCTGTTCGACCCACCGGACGACATAACCGAGGATGGTCTGGCACGAGTTGTCGACCTCCTCCTTCTTCTCGGCGTCGGTCCAGTTCGTGTCGGTCGCGAGGGGGACGCTGAGGATGTCGTCGACGCTCGCGCGCGGTCCGCCGGCGAGGAGTTCCTCCTGTCGGGACATCACGTTCACCCGGTGGTAGTGGGTCGCGTGGAGGGTCGCGCCGGTCGGCGACGGCACCCACGCGGTGTTGGCGCCGGCCCTCGGCTGCCCGATCTTCTCGGCGAGCATCTCGGCCATGAGGTCGGTCTTGGCCCACATGCCCTTCCCGATCTGCGCGCGACCGCGCAGACCGCAGGCCAGGCCGGTGTCGACGTTGAAGTCCTCGTAGGCGGTCATCCAGCGGGCGGACTTCATCTCACCCTTGCGGATCATTGGGCCGGCCTCCATGGAGGTGTGGATCTCGTCCCCGGTCCGGTCGAGGAAGCCGGTGTTGATGAAGACGACGCGATCGGTGGCCTCGGCGATGCAGGCGGCGAGGTTGACCGAGGTGCGCCGCTCCTCGTCCATGATGCCCACCTTGAGGGTGTTCTCCGGCAGACCGAGGAGCGCCTCGACCCGGCCGAACAGCTCGGTGGTGAAGGCCACCTCGGCCGGGCCGTGCTGCTTGGGCTTGACGATGTAGATGGACCCGGTGCGGCTGTTGCCGCGCTCGTTGCCCGGCGCGATGCCGTGCATGCCCGCCAGCGAGGTGATCAGGGCGTCGAGGATGCCCTCGGGCAACTCGTTCCCGTCCGCGTCGAGGACCGCGGGGGTGGTCATGAGATGCCCCACATTGCGGACGAAGAGCATCGAGCGGCCGTGGAGCCGGACCTCGCCGGATCCGTCGGGCGCGGTGAAGACCCGGTCGTCGTGGAGGACGCGGGTGAAGGTCTTGTCGCCCTTGCTGATCTCCTCGGAGAGGTCGCCCTTCATCAGACCCAGCCAGTTGCGGTAGCCGTGGGTCTTGTCCTCGGCGTCGACGGCCGCGACGGAGTCCTCGAAGTCCATGATGGTGGAGACGGCGGACTCCAGGACAACGTCCTTGACGCCGGCGGAGTCGGTCGATCCGATCGGTGAGTCGGCGTCGATCTGGACCTCCACGTGAAGGCCGTTGTTGCGCAGGAGGACCGAGGTCGGGGCGGCGCCGTCGCCCAGGTAGCCGACGAACTGTGCGGGATCGGCGAGGCCTGTCGTCGCCCCGTCGGCGAGTGTCACCTGCAGTCGGCCGTCCACCACGGTGTAGCCCGTGGTGCCGACGTGACTGCCGGAGTCGAGCGGCGCGGCGTCGTCGAGGAACTCGCGGGCCCAGGCGATGACGCGGTCCCCGCGGACCTTGTTGTAGGAGGACCCCTGCTCGGCCCCACCGGACTCCGGGATCGCGTCGGTGCCGTAGAGCGCGTCGTACAACGAACCCCACCGGGCGTTGGCGGCGTTGATCGCGAAACGCGCGTTCATGATCGGCACGACCAACTGGGGGCCCGCGACCGTGGCGATCTCGTCGTCCACGTTCTGGGTGCTGACCTGAACGGAGTCCGGCTCCGGGACCAGGTAGCCGATCTCCTGCAGGAACGCACGGTAGGTGGCCGGGTCGATCGGGGCGGGGTTCTCGTGGTGCCAGGAGTCGATCCTCGACTGCAGGTCGTCGCGGACGGCGAGCAGCTCGCGGTTGCGCGGGGCCAGGTCGGTGAAGATCTCGGAGACTCCCGCCCAGAACGCGTCGGGATCGACCCCGGTGCCCGGGATCGCCTGGGTGTTGACGAAGTCGTACAGGACCTCGTCGACCTGGACGTCGCCGACGGTGATGCGTTCGGACATCGATGCTCTCCTCACATAGGGACCGTTCTCGCCTCCGACTGTAGTGCCCCCCTGCCGAGGGATCATCCGGGTTTTCCGCAGCGTGGAACGGCGGTCGGATTGGCTAGGATCTGATGGCATGACACCCGCGCCCCCGACCGCCACTCTCGACGGCCTCGCCTTTATCAAGGGGCACGGAACGCTCAACGACTTCGTGGTCCTGCCCGACGACCACGCGGAGGTGGACCTCGACGAGGACCTGGTGCGCGCCGTCTGCGACAGACGGGCCGGCCTCGGCGCCGACGGGGTGCTGCGCATCGCCACCGCGGGTGCACTGGTCGACCAGGGCGTCCTCGCCGTCCTCCCGGAGGGCGTCGACGCCGCGGACTGGTTCATGGACTACCGGAACGCAGACGGATCGATCGCGGAGATGTGCGGGAACGGGGTCAGGGTGTTCGCCCACGCCCTGGTGGCGACCGGCAGGGTCGGGGCCGGCCGGATCCCCGTGGGCACACGATCCGGTCCTCGGCCCGCCGATATTCTGATCCATGACGGTGACCAGGCCGTGGTCCGTGTGGACATGGGCGAGCCCCGGCTTCTCGGGGTCTCGTCCGTGGAGCTCGGTGGCCGGGTGTACGCCGGACTCGCCGTCGACATGGGTAACCCCCACCTCGCGTGCGTGGTCCCGGGCCTGGGGGCCGACGGGTTGCGCGAACTGCCGGTGCACGAGGCGCCCGAGTTCGACACCGGCTTCTTCCCCGCCGGCGTCAACGTGGAGATCGCCACCCCGCTCACCGACGGTCGGGTGTCGATGCGCGTCCACGAGCGAGGATCCGGGGAGACGATGTCCTGCGGCACCGGAATCGTCGCCACGGCCGTCGCGGCCCTCGCCGACGCCGGACAGGCCACCGGTGACGTGGTGGTGTCCGTTCCCGGGGGAGAGGTCGCGGTGGCCCTGACCGGCGTGGGTTCCACTCTGACGGGGCCGTCCGTGATCGTCGCCGAGGGGCGGTACCGGCGACCGCTACCCGCGCGCCGCACGGAGGCGTCCCGACCGGAATTGTGAGATGATGCCGGTGAATGACTATCGATGACACCGCCCCTGACCGGGCCACACGAGACCATGACCCTTCGGTCGGAGAATTCCAGCTCGAGGAGCGCTCCTCGCTGCGCCGGGTCGTCGGGTTGTCGACCGAACTCCAGGACGTCAACGACGCCGAGTACCGCCAACTCCGCCTCGAGCGGGTCGTGCTGGTCGGGGTCTGGACCGAGGGCACCGCCGCCCAGGCGGAGGCCGCGATGGCCGAGTTGGCACAGCTCGCCGAGACCGCAGGCTCCGAGGTCTGCGACGCGCTGATCCAGCGCCGCGACAAGCCGGACCCCGCCACCTACATCGGTTCGGGGAAGGCCAAGACCCTGAAGGACGTGATCACCGCGACGGGGGCGGACACGGTGATCTGCGACGGCGAGCTCACGCCGGGTCAGCTCATCGCGCTCGAGAAGGTCGTCAACGTCAAGGTGATCGACCGCACCGCGCTGATCCTCGACATCTTCGCCCAACACGCGACCAGCCGTGAGGGTAAGGCCCAGGTGTCCTTGGCGCAGATGGAGTACATGCTCCCGCGACTGCGTGGCTGGGGTGAGGCACTCTCCCGGCAGGCGGGTGGCCGGGCGGGCAGCAACGGAGGCGTCGGACTCCGTGGTCCCGGTGAGACCAAGATCGAGACGGACCGCCGCCGAATCAGGGAGCGCACGGCGAGGCTGCGCCGTGAGATCAAGGGCATGAAGCAGGCCCGGGACACCAAGCGGCATCGCCGTCGCGCCACCCCGGTGCCGTCGATCGCGATCGCCGGGTACACCAACGCCGGGAAGTCGAGCCTGCTCAACCGCTTGACCGGTGCGGGCGTACTGGTCCAGAACGCACTGTTCGCCACGCTGGACCCCACCACACGGCGGTCCGAGCTCCCCGACGGGCGGGTCGTGGTCTTCACAGATACGGTCGGATTCGTCCGACACCTCCCGACCCAGCTCGTCGAGGCGTTCCGCTCGACGTTGGAGGAGGTCGTGGACTCCGAGCTGCTCCTGCACGTGGTCGACGGATCGGACGCCTTCCCCCTGCGCCAGATCGAGGCCGTCCGCACCGTCATCAACGACGTCGTGGAAGAGCAGAAGGCCGAGAGGCCCCGCGAACTCGTGGTGATCAACAAGGTCGACGTCGCTGACCCGGTGGTGTTGACGGAACTGCACCACGCCCTGCCGGACGCGGTCTTCGTCTCGGCGGCGACGGGTGAGGGGTTCGACGAGCTCCTCGACCGAATAATGCGGGTGGTCGCCTCCGGGGACACGGAGGTCACACTCGAGATCCCGTTCACCCGGGGTGATGTGGTCTCCCGTGTCCACGCGGAGGGCGCCGTGGTGGACGAGGATCACACGAAGGACGGCACGAGGATCGTGGTCCGGCTTCCGGCCTCCGTGGCCGGAGAGCTCGGGGAGTATCGGGTCCCCGGATCCCGTGACGGTGTCGCCTGACCCCGTCGACGGATCAGGCGACACCCGGTTCCGGCCGGTTCAGAGCTTGCGGAAGACCGTGACGACCTTTCCGAGGATCGTCGCGTGCTCCCCGGGAATCGGACTGAACGACGGGTTGTGGGGCAGGAGCCACACCCCGCTCGAATCCCGGCGGAAAGTCTTGACCGTGGCCTCCCCGTCGATCATCGCCGCCACGATCTCGCCGTTGTCCGCGACGTTCTGACGGCGCACCACCACGTAGTCCCCGTCACAGATCGCGGCGTCGATCATCGACTCGCCGACCACTCTGAGCATGAACAGGTCCCCGGAACCCACCAGGTCGGAGGGGAGGGGGAAGACCTCCTCCACCGCCTGCTCGGCGAGGATCGGACCGCCGGCCGCGATCCGCCCCAGGACAGGGACGTAGACGGGTTCCACGGCCCCGCTGGGACGCGTCTCCTCCTGGACGGGCGCGCGACGACCTCGGGACCGCTGCCCCGGGACGCCGTGGACGTCGACCGCCCGCGGCTTGTGCGGATCACGGGTCAGGAAGCCCTTCTTCTCCAACGTCCGCAACTGGTGGGCCACCGAGGAGGTCGACTGCAGACCGACGGCGTCACCGATCTCTCGGATGCTCGGGGGATAGCCCCGGTCCTTGACCGTGTCGTGGATGTGCAACAGAACGCTCTTCTGGCGGGTCGTCAGGGCCTCGAAGTCGGGCTTGGGCATGTGGGGGTCCCTTCGGCGAATGGGTGTTCGACGTCGCTATCTGTGTACACCCTACTGCCCGTCGGACGTGAGCGCCACACAGGTGTTCGAAGAAATGTCGCCACGAATGTCGACTCTGTCGGACCCGCGTGATACAACTCTAGGCAGGTTCGAGTTCGAACAGATGTGCACAACAAGGCACACGGGCGTGCGAATGAGGTTCGCACACCGTATCGAGTTGGGAGTTCTCATGACCGTTATGGAGATGCAGCCACGATCGCGTCCCTCCGTGCCCTGGACGGAGGTCTGCGTGACCGATCACGACCGGCCCGTTTCGTCCAGGGTGCATCCCCGCCCTGATGCCGGGGCCCGTCCCGTCATCCGCACGCTCGACCGGGGGCGCCAGACGGCCACGCGGTCGGTGGCGCCCGGACGGCGAGTGCTCGTCCGCCCCGCGTCCGCGGAAAGGGTCAGGGCATGCGGTAGCGAGGCGAGGTCGAGTGCGCCGGTGGTGGACGATGTGCCGACGTGGGCTCTGGTGGCCTGTGGAATCGTCTTCGGAATCCTGATGCTGCTCGCATTGGCACTCCTGGGCGGGCCCGCCTACGCGTGACCCACGGTATCGCCTCCTAGAATGGACCCGGGACGGCGGCCCGTCGCCCCCGCACCGCCGTCGGCTCCGGCCGGCGGAGCGGTTCGGACCAGGTCGACGAATGGCGAAGCTGGAATGTACTGCCCCATATGTCACCACGAGGACTCACGGGTGATCGACTCGCGGTCGGTCGACGAAGGGCAGGCGATCCGGCGTCGACGCGAGTGCCCCGACTGCGGACACCGGTTCACCACCCTCGAGACCCCGTTGTTGACCGTCCTCAAGCGCAACGGTGTGACGGAGCGTTTCAGCCGCGACAAAGTGGTCCGCGGTGTGCGACGCGCGTGCCAGGGGAGGTCGGTCGACGAGGACGCGCTCCGGCGGCTCGCGCAGCAGGTCGAAGACGCTGTCCGGGCCGGCGGCGCCTCAGAGGTCCCCGCTCACGAGATCGGGCTGGCGATCCTGGGGCCTCTACAAGATCTGGACGAGGTCGCGTATCTGCGATTCGCCTCCGTGTACAAACAATTCAGTTCCGCTGCGGATTTCGAGAGCGAGATCATCGCCCTTCGCGAACGGCACGCTGCTCACTAGTCCCGGTCGTCTCCGCGTCGCACCGGGATCGGCTCCTGTGTACGGGCGGTGTGAGGGCTCAACGCGCGTTCCGCCGGGAGAGCGCGGCGGCGACCGCCTTCTCGATCCTCTCGGCGGAGACCGGGCGCGCGGTACCCAGAGACTGCGCGAAGAGGCCGACACGGTATTCGGCCAACATCCACCGGAGATCCCGGGCTGCCCGCGCCCCACCCGGTCGTCGGCGGAGCGCCGCCGTCGCCTCCGCGACAGTGGCCTCCGACTTCTCCAACCGGGCGGCGAGCTCCCGGTACCTCGACGGTGACTTCTCCGCGAGGTCCAGCCTGAGGTCGATCGCCCTCACGTGGCGTTCCAGTTGCGGGAGGACCTCCGCCGGGTGTCGGGCGAGGAATCCCTTTCCCACGAGGAAGTCCAGAGCGGGCCTGACGTCGTCCGCGAGGTCGCGTGGTACCTGGTCCAGCCGGGCGGAGACCGACTGCGCGGCGACCAACGCCGGAAGGGCGGCGGAGATCGAGGCCGTGATGGCGGCCGGCGCCTCGGATCGGGCGCGCGCGCGCAACTCGTCGAAGTCGTGCACGGTGAGTACCGGCTCTCCTCTGCGTCCGGCGATCAGCCGCCCGCACGCCGCCAGCGCCGCGTCCGAGACCAGTCCATCGGCACCCTCGTGGGGATACTGGGTGAGCGCGAGGCGTTGCTCGACCGGACGACCCCGGACTATCGATGCCGCCGAGATCAGGTCCGCTGAGATCAGGGTCAGTACCGCTGTCGTCTGCGCGGCTCGACGTTCCGTCTCTGTGGCGCAGGCGATCCGGTGGATGCCGTCGGGGCGGACCTGCAGGGCCGGGTAGACCGTCACCTCCACACCGTCGACCGTGCCGGTGATCGAGGGCGACAGGTCCCCGATCGTGTCCGCGGTCCACGCCCGATGAGGTCCGTCATCGGGGACGAGTCTGGAGTTGAGCGTGGCACGGACCTTGTCCACCAACCGACTGCGTAGTGCTCCCAGGTCCGTACCGGCCGCGACGACCTCGTCACCGTCGACCACCTCGAAACGCATGCGGAGATGGTCGGGGAGCTGTTCCGGGTGGAACTCGCGGGGCTCGACGGTCGTGCCTATGCGGGCCGAGAGCGCGGCGGCGAGCGCCACGGGGAGCGGTGTCGACCGCGGGGCGAGGTCACCGGCCAGCAGTGCCGCGTACTCGGCGGGCGGGGAACACAGACGCCTCAGGTACTTGGGGAGCGTCCGGAGCATCTCCGTGTACAGCTCCTCGCGCAGGCCGGGGACGAGCCACTCGAAGCCGGACGTCGCGACCGAGGACAGCTGGGGGAGAGGGACCCGCACGGTGATGCCGTCGGAGTCGACCCCCGGGTCGAACGAGTATCTGAGCTCGAAGTCCCGCTCGCCCTGGCGCCAGATCGGCGGGAACTCGGAGGCGGCCGGGGCGGTGTCCGACGTGCGGATCTGCTCGGGGCGAAGACGCAGACGATCCGGGTCCTCCCGGCCCTGCTTACGCCACCACGATTCCAGGTGGCGGCCGGAGGTGATGTCCTCGGGGAGCCGCTCGAGGTAGAACCCGACCAGGGTGTCGTCGTCGATGACGAGGTCGCGGCGTCTACTGCGGGTCTCCAGCTCCCGCGCCTGTTCCACGGCCACGGCGTTCTCCATGATCACCGGGATGCGGGTGGTCCATCGTCCCTCGACGATCCCGTGCCGGACGAGCATCTCCCGCGCGAGCGGTGCGTCGACCCTGGAGAGGAGGATGCGACGCGCCTCGACCACGGGCAGCCCCAGGAGCAGCACCTTCTCGTAGGCCATCGCCGCGCCCCGGGCGTCGGACCAGTGCGGCTCTGAGTACTGGGTGCGGACGAGATGCCCCCCGAGTTGTTCGATCCACACCGGATCGATGCGCGCGACGTCCCGGGCCCACAGTCTGGAGGTCTCGACCAACTCGGAGGCCATGATCCATCGCGGCGGCTTGCGGGCGAGATCGGAACCGGGGAACACCTGGAAGCGGATACCGCGGGTGCCGCGGAACTCCCTGGTGTCCTCGTCCTTCATCCCGACGTTGGTGAGCAGTCCGGAGAGGATCGCCTTGTGGAGGTCGTCCTCCGCGGCGTGACCGGACGGTGGATGCCAGCCCCGCTCGCGGCACATGCTGGTCAACTGGGCGGTGAGGTCCTGCCACTCGCGGATCCGCAACCAGTGCAGGTACTCGGCCTTGCACATTTTCCGGAACGCGCTGCCGGAGAGCTCGCGCCGCTGTTCGGTGAGGTAGCGCCACAGGTTGAGGTAGCCCAGGAAGTCGGAGGACTTGTCGGCGAAGCGCCGGTGGAGCTGGTCCGCCTTGTCGCGCTCCTCGGCGGGCCTCTCGCGGACATCCTGCACGGTCAGGGCCGCGACCACGACCAGGACATCCCCCAGGGCGCCGTTTCGGTGGCCCTCCACGACCATCCGGGCCAGGCGCGGGTCGAGGGGGAGGGACGCCATGTCGCGGCCCACCCTGGTCAGGTGCGGGCGTTCGTCGTCGTCGGTCCGGAGCGCCCCGAGCTCGGTGAGCAACGTCATGCCGTCTCGGACGGCCTTGCGGTCGGGTGGTTCGACGAACGGGAAGTCGTCCACGGCTCCCAGGTCGAGATCGGCCATCGACAGGATGACCGACGCCAGGTTGGTGCGCAGGATCTCCGGGTCGGTGAACTCCGGCCGGGAGTCGAAGTCGTCCTCCGAGTACAGACGGATGCAGATGCCGTCGGCGACGCGGCCGCAGCGGCCGGCGCGCTGTGCGGCGGAGGCCTGCGAGATCGGCTCGATCGGCAGCCTCTGGACCTTGGTGCGGGTCGAATAGCGGGAGATCCGGGCGAGGCCGGTGTCCACGACGTAGCGGATCCCCGGGACCGTCACCGAGGTCTCCGCGATGTTGGTCGACAGGACCACGCGCCGGGTCGAATGCTGACGGAAGGCCCGTTGCTGCTCGGCGGAGGTGAGTCGGGCGAAGAGCGGAAAGATCTCGGTGCTCTTGAATTTCCGCCCCCGGAGCACCTCCTCGGCGTCGCGGATCTCGCGTTCGCCGGAGAGGAAGACGAGTACGTCGCCGTCACCCTCGGCCAGGAGCTCGCCGACCGCATCGGCGAGCGCGTCCAGGGGGTCGAGGTCGATGGTCCGGTCCGCGTGGTCGACCTGGAGCGGCCGGTACCGGATCTCCACGGGGAAGGTGCGACCGGAGACCTCGATGACAGGGGCGGGATGGCCCGCCGGATCCGCGAAGTGGCGGGCGAAGCGGTCGGGGTCGATCGTGGCGGAGGTGATGATGAGTTTGAGGTCCGGCCGCCGGGGCAGGATCTGCCGGAGGTAGCCGAGCAGGAAGTCGATGTTGAGGCTGCGTTCGTGGGCCTCGTCGATGATGATCGTGTCGTAGGCGCGCAGCAGCCTGTCCCGTCGGATCTCGGCGAGCAGTATCCCGTCGGTCATCAGTTTGACCGCGGTGTCGGCACCGGTACGGTCGTCGAAGCGCACGGCCGACCCCACCAGCCGGCCGGTCTCCACCCCCAGTTCCTCGGCGATGCGCTCGGCGACGGACCGGGCCGCCAGCCTGCGGGGCTGGGTGTGGCCGATCATCCCGCGCACGCCGCGGCCGAGTTCCAGACAGATCTTGGGGATCTGGGTGGTCTTCCCGGATCCGGTCTCGCCGGCGATCACCACGACCTGGTTGTCGCGGATCGCCGCCGCGATCTCGTCCTTACGGGCGCTGACCGGCAGTTGTTCCGGATACTCCGGGGTCGGAACCGACTCCGCACGCCGACGCAGACGAGCGGCGGCGGCGTCGATCTGCCCGCCCAGGTCGTCCAACTGGTCGGCGCGGGCCCTGCGGATCCGCGACCGGAACCGGTGGGCGTCGAGGATGCCGACGTCGTCGAGCCGGACCAGGAGATCGTGCCGGGCCCGGCGCAGTTCGGGGGCGGGCGCGGGAGACGTCGACATGGTGTCCGCCAGGGTATCGGGACCCGGTGTGGGGATCGATCCGGGTGTCAGGCCGTGCCACCCTCCCGGCGGGACTGGATGCGGGTGTAGCGCTGGTGCAGTCGCTCCCGGATCTCCTCCGGCTCGTACGACTGCCGCCGGCGTTCGGTCCGTGCGGCGAGGATCCCGGTGGCGGCCACTCCGACCACCCCGGCCGCGCCGACCATCTTGAGCCACTGCCGTCCGCGGGGTGCCATGGCGTCAAGGGTAGATCCTCTCGCCGGGGCACCTGGCAGGATCGCACCATGAGTCTCGACACCGTCCCGCTGGCCGCCGCGGCCCACCGCACCCGGACCGGGGACCTGTGGTTGTTCCGTGGGCGCACGACCGCCGACCGGCTGATCCAGACCCTGACCAATTCCCCCGTGAACCACGTGGGGGTGGCGGTGGTCCTCGACGACCTGCCCCCGCTGCTCTGGCACGCGGAGATGGGCCGGGCGTTGACCGACGTGTGGACGGGGCGTCGGCAACGGGGCGTCCAACTCCACGACCTCGAGGCGGCGGTGCGCCAGTGGACCGGTCCCTACGGACAACGTGCGTGGTTCCGCCAGATCTCCCCGGAGACCGGGTCCCCGCAGGAGGACGCGCTCCTGGAGACGATCGCCCGCCTGAACGGCGTGTCGTTCCCGTCTGCGGGGCGGCTGACCGCCCGGTGGGCCCGGGGCCGGTGGGCGGGCCGGGGACGCCACACACTCGATCGCGACTCCGATACGGGGCCGGGAGCGGGACGGGGCGGCAGTGCAGGAGGGAGCGGCGGTGCCGGAGGGAG
>NZ_JAALEE010000026.1:0-13451 GCF_014145265.1 Dietzia sp. CW19
CCGATGCACGGCCAGGTCGATCGGTACGAGCACCCCACAGGCCACCGCGAGCGCCGCGAACGCGATCAGCTCGGGAACGGTGCCGGCCAGCCCGGCGGCTCCCGCCCCACCGGCGGCGGCCAGGCCCACGTGGAGACCGGAGCGCAGCCAGCGGGAGTCGGAGTCTGCGATGGATCGGATCCACCCGGTCAGCGCCGCGGCGAGTGCCCCGCACGCCACCGCGGTGAGGATCACGGCCACTGTGATGCTCGGGAGCACTAGGAGAAGGCCTCCTTCATGTTCATCGCCGTGGGTCCGAGCAGGACGATGAACAGCACCGGCAGGATGCAGAGGATCAGCGGGAAGATCACCTTGACGGGGATCTGCATGGCCTTCTCCTCCGCGCGCTGGCGGCGCTTCATCCGCATCTCCGCGGCCTGGGTGCGCAGGACGTCGGCGATCGAGATGCCGTAGGCGTCGGCCTGGATGATGGCGCGGACGAAGCGGCGCAGGTCGGGCACGTCGGTACGGGTGGCCAGGGACTCGTAGGCCTGCCTGCGGGTCTGGCCCACCTGGATCTCCTGCAGCGTCCGGACCAGTTCCTCGGCGAGCGGACCCGTCCCGTTCTTGCCCGCCCGGGACATGGCGGAGTCGAAGCCCAGCCCGGCCTCCACGGCGATGGTCATCTGGTCGAGGGTATCGGCCAGCTCGAGCTGGATGGCCTGGCTGCGCTCCTGTCCGCGGCTGTGGAGGAGCAGTTCCGGGACGAAGTAGCAGACCAGGGTGACCGCCGCGGCCAGGAACACAGGTAGAGCACCGGTGGTGCTGGAGACGAACAGCAGGCTCAACAGCGCCGCCCCGATGCCCAGCACGAGTTTGGCCACCAGCAGCTTCTCGAGGGGCCACCCCTGGGGTCTGCCGGCTTTGATCTGCAGCTTCTCGAGCATCCGGATCGACGGCGCCGGGGTGAACTTCCGCGCGATCGTGGCCAGGGTGCCACCGGTCTCCTCATCGTCTGGCGCCGCATCGTCGACCACCTGGTGTTCCGGGTACATCCCGCGTGTCAGGTTGAGCACCGTGCGCTGGCGCGCCCGGCCGGGTCCGGCGAGCACCGCCCAGCTCAGCAGGAACACCGCCACCGCCAGGACCGAGACGGCGAACAGGGCTGTCGGTGCCACGGCATGCCTCCTTCCAGAACGCTCGATGCGTTCAGAACCTGATGTTGACGACCTTGCGCAGCCAGAGCGCACCAACCACGAGCAACACCACGCTGACGCCGATCAGCGTGTAACCCAGCAGGCCCTCCGTGAACTTGGAGATGTACTCGGGATTGCTCATGAACAGGAATCCGGAGATGCCGAACGGCAGCGCCATGAGGACGTAGGCCGAGAGTTTGCCCTCGGCGGCCAGCGCCTTCACCTGGCGGCGGATCTGGTTCCGCTCGCGGATGGTGTGACCGACCCCGTCGAGCACCTCGGCCAGGTTGCCGCCGACCTCGCGGTTTATCGCGATGGCCTGCGTGACCCACTCGAAGTCCTCGCTCCCCATGCGCCGGGCGGTCTCCTCCAGTGCGGGGGCGAGATCACGTCCCACACGGGTCTCGTTGATGATGCGGGCGAACTCCTCCGAGGTGGGCTCCTCGGCCTCTCGCGCAACGGAGGCCAGGGCCTGGAGCAGGCTGTGGCCGGCCCGCAGGCTACTGGCCATGAGCTGCAACGAGTCATCCAACTGGTCTGCGAAGGCGGCCCGGCGGCGGGATGCGCGGATGTCCAGCGCGAACTTGGCACCGATCGGAGTGAGCGCGGCCAGGAAGAGTCCGGTGACCGGCCCGACCGCGACCAGACCCAGGGCGAAGGTCACCACTGCGGCGACGCCCACCAGGAAGACGAAGTCCTGGAGGCCCATCTTGACCCCGGCGCGTTCCAGCGCACCGGCCCCCGGTGCGCCGCGGCGGCTCAAGGCGGTGTCGATGGCCGAGGTGGCCGCCGTCGCCGTGCGCGAGATGATCCCGGGCCCCTCGTGAACGCCCGGTCGACGTCGGGCGCGGGGAACACGGCCCGGACGCGGGGAGAGCACGAGAAAAGCGCCGATGAGCAGTGCCAGTGACAGTGCTGCCACCCCGACCCCGGCCGGGGAGGCCAGGGCCTGGCCCACGGAGTCGTTCATCGGCTGGACCCGGGGGGCGAGGGAAGATCGAACACCCGCGGCGAGAGCGTGATGCCCATTTCCTTGAATTGGTCGGTGAAGCGGGGGCGCACCCCGGTGGAGATGGGTTTGCCGAGGAACTTGCCGTCGGGTCCCAGGCCAGCGGAGTAATCGAACAGGAACGCGTCCTGCAGGGTGACCGTCTGCCCCTCCATCCCCTGGACCTCGGTCACGGCGGTGACCCGCCGGGTGCCGTCGCGCAGGCGGGTCAGCTGGATGATCACGTCCACCGCCGAGGCGATCTGCTCGCGGATCGCCCGCAGTGGCAGGTCCATCCCCGCCATCAGTACCAGGGTCTCCAGGCGGGCCACTGCATCGCGTGGCGAGTTGGCGTGGACGGTCGAGAGCGACCCGTCGTGACCGGTGTTCATGGCCTGCAGCATGTCCAGGGTCTCGCCGCCGCGAACCTCGCCGACCACGATCCTGTCGGGGCGCATACGCAGGGAGTTGCGCACGAGGTCGCGGATGCTGATCTCGCCCTTGCCCTCGATGTTCGCGGGCCTGGCCTCCAGGCGGACCACGTGATCCTGCTGCATCTGCAACTCGACCGCGTCCTCGATGGTGACGATGCGCTCGGATTCGGGGATGAACGAGGACAGGACGTTGAGCAGGGTGGTCTTTCCACTGCCGGTACCGCCGGAGACGATGATGTTGAGCCTGGCCTGGACGCAGGCGCGCAGCAGTTCGGCCATCTCCGGGGTGAGGGTGCCGAAGCCGATCAGGTCGTTGACCTTGAAGGGGTCCTTGGAGAACTTCCGGATGGTGAGCGACGAGCCGTTGACCGCCAGCGGGGGGATCACGGCGTTGACTCGCGAACCATCCGCCAGGCGGGCGTCGACCAGAGGAGAGGACTCGTCGATCCGTCGTCCGATCCGGGAGACGATCCGCTCGATCACTTGCCGCAGGTGTTCCTCGGAGGTGAAGCGGGCGGAGCTCCGGGTGAGCCGACCCCGCTGCTCGATGTAGATCATGTCCGGGCCGTTGACCATGATCTCGGTGACCGTGGGGTCTGCCAGGAGTCGCTCCAGTGGGCCGTGCCCCAGGACGTCGTCCTGGATGTCGCTGATGAGCCGCAGTCGCTGTTCAGCGGTCAACGGGACCGTCTCATCCTCCACGACCTTGTTGAGCTCTGTCCTCACCAGGGAGTGGAGTTGATCCTCGGTGAGTGACGGGTTGTTCAGCCTGGCACCGACTCGCTCGAAAAGCGCGGCGGAGGCGCGCTCCTTGAGGGTGATCAACGCGTCGGGCTCGGGGAGTGCCGAGGGGGCCGGAGGGGTGGTGATAGCGGGTTGCAACCCGCTCGACACCTGCGCGGCGGCGACGACCGGAACGAAACCTCCGGGTGGGCCGGACTGCCCCGAGGCACCGGTGGACGTCCCGGGCGGCGTCGCCCCCGGGGTGTCCGGGGAGGTCTTCGGAGGTGCGGCGTCGCCACGAGCGGCGCGGAGGCGATCACTCAGGGTCATCGGGCACCCTTCCGGTGTAGACGGTGCCGGCCGCCGAACCGGGAACCGGCTTTCTCTTTCGCGAGCCGGGGCTCATTTCTGGGGGCCGGAGCGAAGCGATCCACCAGGCCCCGTAGCTTCTTGGTCATGGGGTCGCGGATCTCGTTTTGCATCAACGGGACCCCCTGATTGATGGAGACCGCAGTCGCCCGCGAGCGTGGCAGGACCAGGTCCACGCCGGTGCCGATCGTCGCCTCTACATCTGCTCGGGTGAGCCCGCTGTGAGTGTCGGCGAAGTTCACCACGACGTGGCGGCGATCGAAGCCCATTCCGAGGTCACGGAGAATGTCCAGTTCCTTCCGCAGTCCCCGCACTCCGGGGACGTCCATGCTCGTGACCAGGATCAGGTCGTCGGTCATATCGAGGGCCGCGAGGGTGTGGTCTGTCAGCGCCGGGGCGGTGTCAAAAATGACGAAACGGAACTCCGCCGCCAGCGTCTGGAGGAGATGGGTGAGTTCCGATACGCCCACCAGATCGGCCTCGGCCGGGGAGTTTGGTCCGCACACAACGGTCAGGCCGGTGTCGTGCTGGGTGAGGAACGTCTTGAGCACCATCGAGTCGCGCGCGGCCGCTCCCTGCACCACGTCGACGATGGTGTGTTCGGGTGTGAGGTTGAGGGCGTTGGCGACATCTCCGAACTGCAGATCCAGGTCGACCAGCACGGTGGAATGTGGTGCGGACCGGGCAAGCCCGACGGCCAGGTTGGCGGCGATGGTCGTCTTGCCCACACCGCCCTTGGGCGAGACAACGCTGATCACCTGTCCTCGCCGTGACTGCGTGCCCGCGCCGAGGTCGGTGCCGTCCCCGAGTCCGGCCGGAGCGCGCTGGCGGGTGACCTTGATGGCTCGGTCAAGGGCCGCTCGGATCTCGTCCTCCTCCGATTCGGTGGGGACGATGTCGCTCACCCCCGCCCGCATGGCAGAGAGTCCGAGTTCGGCGACCCGGTCGCTGACCAGGACCACCGCGATACCGGGGCACTCGATGTCGAGCCGCGAGGCCAGTGCGAGAGCGGCTTCGGTCCCGGAGCGCTCGTCGATCACGACGATCTCGGGGATATCCCCGCCGCCGAGTTGCTGGAAAAGCTGCGCCGGGCTCTCCGGAAGCGGACCTGGAGGCAGTGCCGGTATCGGTTGGCCGGTGGCCGCCCGGAACCGGTCGCGGAGGTCGACGAAGTCGGTGGCCAGCAGGATGTTGTTCATCGGTACACGTTCCCCGGGTTGACGATGCGGGTTCCGTCCTCCGGCGTGGCGGCGTCCTCGAGTGACAGCCAGATTGAGCCGTGTTCCGCTCCGAACACGACCTTCTCCGCGTCCGGCGCTGTGAGAGCCAGGGTCACCATCACGCCGCCGTCATGGATGGGGGCATCCGCAGGATCGGTCGAATCGGCCTCTTCGGACGCGGAGGGGGACAGTCCGCCCTGGACACGGAGGACAAGAACCTTGTGCAGCACGAGATGGGTCTCGGCTGTGTCCATTGAGATGAACACGCCCACCGTGTCGCCCGGGGTCACAGTGCCGCCCACGACCCCGGGAGAGTTAACCGGAACCGTGACCTGATGGAAGCCCTCGGGCGCGGGGATCCCGCCGAACTGCTGGAGGGACTGCAGTGACGCGAAACGCCCGGCCAGAAGCTGTTCCCCGGCAGCGAGCTCGGTGGCCGCGACCATGTTTCCGAGCTCCCGGAGGTCAGTCACCGAATTCGGTCCCACAGCCGTGGCGGGAAGCTCTCGCGTCTCCACCAGTTCGCCTAACGCAGAAGCAGGGGTTCCCTCGCTGATCGGGGCGGTCGCGATCAGGACGCTCACCGGCTGGAGGTCTGCCATGGCCCGTTCGTCGGCTGCGCTGACGTAGCGCAGGAGGAGGGCGGCGCCCAGGAGCGCCAGGAGGACGGCGACGGCTACTGCCACGACACGACGGTTCACTTCAGCTCGCTTACTGATCTGGGAGGAGGTAGACGGCAGTGGCGCCGAGGTTCTGCGTGGTTGGCCCGTACTCGAAATCGTCTGAGCGATCGAGGAACTCGGTGAAGTAGCCGCCGATACAACGTTCGTTACCTCTGCACGGGCTGTTCCAGTTCGCGCCGGACAAGTGGTAGCCGGTGATCGTGAATGCCGCGTACCCGTAGACGCGGTAGTAGGCGTTATTCCCTCGCCCGCGGTACTGGTCGAACAGCGGCAGGAGAATCGTCTTGTTGTGGAGTGACGACATGCAACTCGTCCCTCCCTTGTTGCCGGGGGCTCCCTGAACTTCCTGACCGATCCGGCTGAATGCCTGACAGGTTCCCGCATTCGGGTCCCGTGTCTGGACACGCGTCAACAACGCGCTGCATCTGGGCATGGGAGTAGTGCGAATCGGTGCCCCGGAGGGGCGAGGGTTCAGCGCAGGAGGCCGAAGAGGCGTCCGCCACGATGCTCGTGGCGCGAGAGCGCGGACCCGAGGAGGTCCGCGTCGTGTTCGTGGTCGACCTCGGAGCCGGCCAAGCGGCCCACGGTGCGCTCCCAGAGCAGTCCCTCGTATACGGAGAGGAGGTCCAGGGCGGCGGCGGCGGGGTCGCGAAGCCCGGCGGCGTCGAGGGCGCCGGCCAGGTCGCTCGGGTCCAGCAGGGCGGCGACGAGATCGGTGGTGTCGTCCTTGCCGGTGAGCTCCATGATGAGCGCTGAGCGGGCCGCCAACTCGCCGCGGTAGTCGGCGAGGAGGCCCTCGATCATCCGCGTGAGCATCGACAGGACGTCGTCGGCATCGGAGGACGCGAGTTCCTGGATCCCGGACACCTCGACGAACCCTCGCAGGAGAGAGGTGAGCCTGTCGACGGTGAGGGAGAGGAGCTGCGCGCGCGTGCGGCAGTAGTAGGAGGTGGAACCGGAGGGCAGTCCGGCCTCGGAGTCCACGGCGCGGTGGGTCAGCGCACGGACACCGTCCCTGGCCACCACCTCGATCGCCGAATCGGCGATGAGCATGCGCCGGTCCTCCATGGTGGCTCCCGTCGTCGTGGTTCACAGGCGTTCGGCTCGACCGCTGTAGCGCGGGCCGCTGCCGACTAGAGGATCAGCCTATCGCCGGGATCCCGTTCCTGGATCGAAACAACTCCACGCCCCGACACCGGTTTCGGTGTCGGGGCGTCCGGAGGGAGGCCGGGTGGGTCAGGCTGCCGGGGCGACCTTGCGGGCGCGCCGCTTCGCCGAGTACGTGAGTGCCGTCTGCAGCCCTGCCCGCTGTCCTTCCTCCTGCGCGGGGAGGGGCTTGGGCAGGTCCGCGAACATGCGCTCGGAGTGCGTCTCCGGGGCGTCGTCCGCCGTGCGTCGCAGCATGTGGTCGGGCAGCGACATCTTGGCGATGGTCCTCCACGCCTTGAAGTACTGCACGGGCAGCGGGCCCGCCACGTAAGGCAGATCGTACTTGCGGCACACCTCGCGAACCCGGACCGACGCCTCGGCCAGACGGTTGGACGACATGTCGGGGTAGATGTGGTGCTCGATCTGGTACGACAGGTTGCCCGAGAGGAAGTCGATGACGGGCCCGCCGGTGAGGTTGGCGGAACCGAGCATCTGCCGGAGGTACCACTCGGCACGCGTCTCGTTCTCGACGTCCTTCTTGGTGAACTTCTCGGCGCCGTCGGGGAAGTGCCCGCAGAAGATAACCGCGTTGGTCCACACGTTGCGGATGCCGTTGGCGGCGAGGTTCGCCGTCAGGGTGGACTTCCAGCCCTTGCGGGAGAGCGCCGGATAGAAGACGTAGTCCTTCGCGAGCTGGCGTCCGGCCTTCTTGGCGAACAGGCCGAGCTTGTTCATGGTCTCGCGGCGGTCGTCCCGCCCCTTCGCGACCTTGCCCAGCTCGAGATGCTGGATACCGACGCCCCACTGGAACAGCAGTGCAAGGGCCGCGTTGTAGACGAGGTTGCCGTAGAAGAACGGGTGCCAGCGCTGGTCGCGCGTCACGCGGAGCACGCCGTACCCGACGTCGTCGTCCAGGCCGACGATGTTGGTGTACTTGTGATGGATGTAGTTGTGGGTCTGCTTCCAGTGCTCGGCGGTGCCCACGATGTCCCACTCCCACGTGGTCGAGTGGACCTCCGGGTCGTTCATCCAGTCCCACTGCCCGTGCATGATGTTGTGCCCGAGCTCCATGTTCTCGACGATCTTGGAGAGTCCGAGCGCGCCGGCGCCGATGGCCCACGCGGTGCGGTTGCGCGAACCGACCATCAGCAGCGCGCGGGACCCCACCTCGAGGGCGCGCTGGAAGCGGATCGTGTTGCGAATATAGGTCGCGTCCCGCTCGCCGAGGGAGCCGATGATGTCCTGGCGGATCTGCTCGAGTTCGTCACCGAGCGCTTCGATGTCGGCCTCGGAGAGGTGCGCGAATTCCGGGATGTCCGTGATAGCCATGAACCTACGGTACCGTAACTTACGGTGGCGTAGGTAGGGTTTAGTCGGTTGGGTCACGCCAGACTCTCGGCCTCGACCCAATGCGGGAGGCCCTGATACTGGGCCTGGTGAGACCGATCGGATCAAGGCTACGGCGCTCTGGCCAGCGGCGAAGCGGACGATGCCACATCGTTTGTCACGGTTGTGTAACGTCGGACGGGTTCGCGGCGACATAGGGGTTGTCACGCGCCGCGGTGGGCTCGAAGAGAGTACTGGAGCCCGTCCGCCGGCAACGGGGACCGCCAGACGCCAGATACGCAAGTACGCTTTCAGTACGGATCACAAGGGGATACATCATGAGCAACGCCAACGACATCTTCCTGCAGGCCATCCAGCCCATCGTCGACATCTTCTGGACTCTGGTGTGGACCGCCACCGGCTCGACCATCAGCGTTCCCCGCGCGGCGGCACCGACCCCGACCACCTGAGCGGTCGCGGCCGGATAGAAAACCCGGCCCCCGAACCAGCGCACCACACCGGCCCGCCTCTCAACCGAGAGGCGGGCTGGCGTGCTTTCCGGCGACCACCACGGGGGCGACCACCACAGGTCCGCGACCGGAGCCCTCAGTGTCAGTGATCACACTGTCAGGGCTCACGTTGTCACAGTCCGAACTTCTCGCTTCCGCCCAGGTCGATCGGGATGGAAGCGCCGGTGATCCCCGCGCCAGCGGCGCTGCAGAGGTAGACGGCCATCGACGAGATCGCCGACGCCTCGACCCACGGCTCGGGCAGCTGGTTCATCCCGCTGAAGGTCTCGGCCGCGTCCTCGAGCGTCGTGCCCTGGCCCCCGGTCATCATGGCGATCATCGACGGGTTCTCGATCATGGGCGTGCGGACGTTGCCGGGGTGGATGGAATTGCACCGCACCCCCGAGAAGCCGAGCTCGCCGGCCAGCGACTTGGCCAGTCCGCGGACCGCCCACTTGGAGGTCGTGTAGCTGGCGGTGAACGGTGCGCCGCGAAGGCCGACCATCGAGCTGATGATCACGACGCACCCGCCCCGGCCGGTGGCCAGGATGTGGGGGATCGCGGCCGTCGTGGTGACCCAGGTGCCCTTGAGGTTGATGTCCAGGGTGGTGTCCCATTCCTCTTCGGAGCGCTCCCAGGAGGCGGAGGGCTGGGGGGACACCCCGGCGTTGGCCACCACGAAGTCGAGTCCGCCCAGTTCGGCGACCCCGGCATCGACGGCCTCCCGCATCCCGGGCAGGTCGCGGACGTCGACCTCCGCGGTCACGCACCTGCGCCCCAGCGCCCGGACGGCTTCCGCGGTGGCCCGGAGGTCCTCCGGCCGGGCCATCGGATAGGGGACCGTCTCGATGTCGCGGCACAGGTCCAGGGCGATCACGTCGCACCCGGCGGCCGCGAAGGCCTCGCAGTGGGCCCGGCCCTGCCCCCGGGCGGCCCCGGTGACCAGCACGACCTTTCCGGTCAGCTCGGGAGGGGTGGCGGTGGGGCTCGACATGGTGGGTGTCCTTCGGTGATCGGTGGCGGGCCCTGCGGGGTCGTCCGCCCTGCGGCATGCTGGAAGTCCAACGTAGACAAAGTGATAGGTAGTGATCATCATGCTCGAACGGACACTGGTTCTAGTGGATACCTCGTATCTACTAGCTAGCTTCTACAACTCTTGGGAGGAGGGTGCGCGCGGTCAGTTGGAGATATCCCTGGCCACGGTCGTGCACCGTTTAGATCAGGTCGCCCACGGTCTCGTGGACCAGCCGGTCCAACGACAGAACTGGTACGACGGGATCCCGGATTCCGGCCCGCACCGGTACCAGCGCACGCTCCGCGTGATCGAGGGCGTTCAGCTGCGCGCGGGTCAGTTGATCGAATGGGGTGAGCGTCGAACCCAGAAAGCCGTCGACACCCTCCTGGTCGCGGACATGATCCAGGCCGCCTACAAGGGCCAGTGTTCCGACATGGTGCTGGTCACCGGGGACGCCGACATGATCCCGGGGGTGCGGGTGGCGGTGGACGCAGGTGTGCGGATGCACCTGGTGGGGTTCGGTTGGGATTCCATCTCCTCCGCGTTGCGCCACGCGTGCGACACGACCTTGGTGCTGGATCCGCGCACCGATTTCCACGACGCCATGCAGATCAGGGTTCTGGAGGGGCCGATCCCGCCCAAGGTGCGATCGTCCGCCGAGCGGCCCACCGCGCCCGGCGACGATGCCAGCGAGCCGGTCGGCGAGGAGTCGGTGGGGATGGTCGAGGTGGATCTGCGGTCCGATCGCGCGGCCGCCACCTCGGTGGCCGACGAGGCCAGCCTGACGATCGCCGATGAGGAGTGGGCCGCCGACGCCGAGGAGCGGGCGGCCGACGAACAGGACTGCGCGGTGATCTCCGAGACCCGCGGTGCCGAGACCCGCGGTGCCGAGACCCATGCTGCTGAGTCCCATTCGGCCGAGACCACCGGGGGGTCGACGCCTGTGAACGGGCGGGGTGCGAAGCCGGGTGCCGGAACAGGGCCGGCGGGAAAGGCCCATGAGCCCCAGCCTCAGCCCCAGCCGCGGTCACAGCAACAACCCCCGCGCTCGGAGGGCGGGCCCCGGGAAGACGGGCCCCAGGAATCCGAGCGCCAAGAATCCGAGCCCCAGTCGCAGCCGCCGTCCCCGGCTCGGGCGCAGGCCAGGACCTCGACGCCGGGCCCCCCGCCCAACGGGTCGTCGCGACCGAGCCCGTCGATGATGGCCCCTCACCGCCGCCCGCTGCGATCCAAGTTCGTGCCCCTCTCGGAGGAGGTGTGGACCTCGTCCGGCGAGCAGACCCCGTTCGACGTGGGCCAGCAGTACGCGACCTGGTGGTACGAGCAGGCGGCCACCGAGGAGCAGCGCGACCAGGCCCACCTGCTCTCCGGGGGTGTTCTCCCGCCGGCGGTGGACCGCCCTCTACTGCAGTTCGCATGTCAGATGCTCAACGAGTTCACCCTGACCGAGGCGCAGCGGGTTCGGCTGCGCGACGGATTCCACGAGGGGATCCGCGCGGTTCTGCTCAAGCACCGCTGACCGGGCGGGTTGAGGGCGTCAGAGGCGAGGCGTCAGAAGGGCGGAGGGTCGTAGTCGTCACCGACCGGCCCGCCGTCCCGCCTCGCGGCCGCGTTATTGCGTCGCTCCGCAGCGATCCGACACGCACGCCGGTACCAGTGGGTGCTGAGGGGCCGGGAGCGAAGCCAGGGTCGCTCGGCGGAGCCCGGCCCGGGAGGCGCCTCGAACCCGTTGCGCGTCCGGTCGCGCCACTTCGCCAGGGGACCGTCGGGAAGGGTGGTGATGGTGTGACCACTCTCCGTGACGATGGTCAGTGTTCCGTCCCGCAGGAGTTGGTAGTACCAGGTGTGGAACGTCTTGAACCTGTGGTGCCGCCGGCAGAGGCACATGAGGTTGGCCTCGACGGTCTGGCCGCCGCGGTCCTGGTCGGAGTGGTCGAAGGGGACGACGTGATCCACGTCGCAGTTCTCGGCGGGGACCGAACAGCCGGGGTGACGGCAGGTGCCGTCGCGTAGCCGGATCCGGCGGGCCAGCTCGGGGCTGATCCGGTAGCGGCGCGCACCGCTGACCGAGTCCGCGGACCCGGCCTCGGGGTCGGGGAGAGAGATGTGGGCGCCGACGCTGCGGGCGAGCAGCGCGATGAGTGCGTCGATCGACGCGGGCCCGCTCCTCGGGAGATAGACCTCGGGCTCCTCGCCCGGTCCGCGCGGGGCCAGGATCGTGATGGTCGGTCTGATCTGCGGCGTGGGCGCCGGTCCGGCCGAGCCGCTTCCAGCGTGGTGGTCACCGGCGCCGTCGCCCTGATCGCCGGTGCCGAGGAGCGCATCGACGAGGGCATCCGCCCGGTGCTGCTGACGTGTACGGGCATGCGGGTCGTACGCCGGGCCGGTGCCGTTGCGGACAGCCTCGATCCGGGCCTGCTTCTCGCGATCTAACCGCTCCCCGGCGGTGTGCTCGAGCGCGTCGTGGATCGCGGACGCCTCGGTCGAGGTGAGGTGCGCACGGAGCTCGGCCATGCCGTCCACCCCGCGCCGGACGCTGACCCGACGCTCACGCACCGCGGCGGCACACCGGGCCAGGACCCCTTCCGGGTCGAAGGCCGCGATGATGCTGTCCGTCTTGGCCAGGATCGCGTTGCGGCCGGGCCGCTCGCCGGATTCGATGGAGTCCAGCAGCCAGTCCACGACCAGTCGGTGCACAGTGTCCAGGACGGAGTGGTCGACCGTCCGCATCTGCCGGACGAGCATCCCCGCCGTGCGCTCGTCCAGGAGGCCGGACCCCATCGCCTCGACGATCCCCGGGAACCGGATGACGAGATCCCGGGCCAGAGTGAGCATCGCTGAGGCGCGGTGATGGTGGACGCCGTAGGTGGCGACGAGCTCCGCGCAGGCGACGTCGAAGGGGTCCAGCACGGCGTGGTCGCGCGGACGCTGTGGCCCGTCGGGGTCGTAGTAACCGGCCTCGACATCGCGGGCGAACTGCTCCTCCTCGCACAGCTCGAGCAGATCGTGACAGGCCTGCAGGCGGGCAGCAGCTGCGCGGTTCTCGGTGCGGAGGGCGTCGAGGGCGGCCAACCCGGCCGCCGCGATGCCCGAACCGTGCTCTGCCGACATCCGCCCACCCCCTGCGCTGATCTATCGCTCGTACGTTCGATAGGGCAACACTAGCAACGGGGTACGACACGAAGGTCTGACCTCGGCCGAGCGGCCACTGAGCGGCCACCGCTCGGCCGCCCGCTCAGCCGCCCGCTCAGCCGCCCAACAGGGCCCGGTAGTGCTCGGCGAGGCCGGGGTAGTAGTCGGGTTCGAAGCTCCGCGCCTCCGGATCCCGCCCCGCCTCGGCCTCGACCAACCGGTCCAGGTAGTACTCCCACCCGGGACCGATCGAGGAGGCGGACTCGGCATCGGCGATGTCCTGTTCCAGGGAGATGACGGCCTCGTCGTCGTCGCCCTCGATCCTCACGGTGAGCAACCACCCGCCCGGACCGGTCCGCACCACCAGGAGGCCCGGCGCCTCGCAGGTCACCACCTCGACACCGTCGACGGGATCGCCGTCCTCGGCGGTCATGGTCAGTTGGACGGTGCCGGACGCCGGGTCGCCCGACCACGGGCCGATCCACCGGGCGGTGCGGGCCGGATCGGTGACGGCGGCCCACGCCTGCTCGCGGGACATGGGCAGGCGGCGGGGGAACACGACCGCTCCCGCGTCGTCGAGGTATCCGGAGGCCGTGGGCGTCGTGGACATGGCGTCTCCTCGCGATCAGAGGGGCGCCGGGAGTGGTGTCAGCGCAGCGCCGGCATCAGCGTATCGCGCATCGGCGCGATGAAACGGCCATCTTTCCGGAGCGCGACCCTCTACTCCC
>NZ_JAALEE010000002.1:0-2983 GCF_014145265.1 Dietzia sp. CW19
GGCGCCCCCGAGCGCGCGGCGGCGGGCGGACCCCCACCGGGCATCGTGGCCAGTCGGCGACGCAGCTCAGCGACGCGGTCCGCCGTGCCGAGGCCGGACAGATCAACGACAGAGGTGCCCACTACCATCACCACCAACTCCCACCCCGGACGACACGCCGCCAACCGCTCGGATCGAACTATTTTTCGATCACGGGGAACAGTGAACACCACGAGTCCGACACAGTGCAAGAACACCTGTTCGAACGGGGTTCTCCTCGTCGTCGTCCCCCGTCGTTCACCCGGAGCATCTACCCTCGGTGACCATGAAGGCCTCCATCGGGAACCGCATCGTGCTCATCGGCGCCGGGGACGTGGGCATCGCCTACGGTTACGCGCTCGTCAACCAGGGCCTGGCCGACCACCTGTCCATCATCGACATCGACCACGACAAACTGGTCGGCGAGGTCATGGACCTCAACCACGGCGTCGTGTGGGCCCCCTCCCCCACCCTCGTCACGGAGGGCACCTACGACGACTGCGCGGACGCCACGATGGTGGTGATCTGCGCCGGCGCCGCCCAGCGCCCCGGCGAGACGCGGCTCGACCTGGTCGGCAGGAACATGGCGATCTTCGAGGGGATCGTCGGCGACATCATGGCAACCGGCTTCGACGGCATCCTGCTCGTGGCCACCAACCCCGTCGACATCCTCGCCCAGGCCTCGTGGCGCTACTCCGGCCTGCCCTCCGCGCAGGTCATCGGCTCCGGAACGATCCTCGACTCCGCGCGCTTCCGGTTCATGCTGGGCGAGTACTACGACGTCGCCCCGATGAGCGTGCACGCCTCGATCATCGGCGAACACGGCGACACCGAACTACCGGTCTTCTCGTCGGCCAACGTCTCCGGGGTGCCTCTGCGCCGGGATCTCGACGGGGACCCGGCCACGCGGGAACGATTGGCCCAGATCTTCACGGAGACCAGGGACGCCGCCTACCGGATCATCGACTCCAAGGGGTCCACCAGTTACGGCATCGGCATGGGGCTCGCCCGCATCACGCGCGCCGTCCTACGCAACGAGCAGGTGTCGCTCCCGGTCTCCACGTTGCTGCGGGGCGAGTACGGCCAGGACGGGATCTACATCGGTGTGCCCGCGGTGATCGGCCGGACCGGCGTACAGCGCGTGGTGGAGCTGGAACTCGACGCCACCGAGACCGAACAGTTCGCCCGCAGCGCGTCTGCGCTGCGGGCGGTGTCGGAGCAGTTCGAGATACTGCGCTGAGTCAGGGGGTCGCGGGGGGATCGCTGGCCGGGAACGACTCGTCGCCCCACTCGTCGGCGACCGCGTCGTCGTGGTCATACCGGGCCTTGTCCGCGGGCTCCTCGGAATGCTGGCCGATGCGGTCAGGGTTCTGCGGACTCGTCATGATTCATCCTCCTGCCGCCGTACGGGGCGTGCGGCGATACTCAGATTACCGGAGACCACCGACCCCGACCGCGACGGAGAGAACACCATCGCGCTCACCCCGGGAACAGGAGAGGGCGCCATGCACAGCACCGACTACACCGACACACTGATCCTGCCCGCACCCGACACCAGGGCCGAGACGGCCACAGCGCCGCCCGCGGGGAGACGCTCGATCGCCGAGTTGCAGTACGAGAGGCTCTCGGGTGCGGACTACACCTGGACGAGCGACGACCTGCTCTTCGACGTCCACTGCGCTCGCAAGGGCATCGGGGAGGCCGACCGCGCGGCCGAACGCGAGCAGTTCTTCTCCAAGGGCCAACCCTGCCTGCGCACCTCCCCGCTGACCAAGACGTACGGCTGGGCGATGCACTTCGACTCCGGCGGGAGGATCGCGCTGCTGCCCATGGGGTCGGACCGTCTGGCCGAACTGCAGACCGACCCGTCCGTGACGATCAGAACCGCCATGAAGAGTTCCCGCTAGCCCGGCTCGACGTCCGGCAGGGAGCGCAGCCACTCAAGCACCGGGTCGCAGATGACCCGGGCGAACTCCTCGTACCCCGCCGGACCGGGGTGCGCCCCGTCGCCGGCGGTGACCTCGCGCATCCACGCGCCGCCGGGCCGCAGTGAATCGAAGGTCGGAACGAACGGCACCCCGGCCTCCGCGCACACCGCGGCCATGGCCGCGGCACGGGCG
The DNA here is from genome assembly GCF_014145265.1 of Dietzia sp. CW19. Taxonomy (NCBI): domain Bacteria; kingdom Bacillati; phylum Actinomycetota; class Actinomycetes; order Mycobacteriales; family Dietziaceae; genus Dietzia; species Dietzia sp. CW19. The sequence goes on from NZ_JAALEE010000002.1 coordinate 2,139, forward strand.
GCGATCCGCTCGTTGACCTGCTCCCACATGACCGGTGGCGGCCCCACCACCAGGAACCGCCCCTCGGGAGCACGGGCGATCATCCCCCGCAGCGCCGAGACCGTGCCCGCCTCCTCGACACGGAGGGCACCCTCGTGCTCCATCACGTCGTTGACGCCGAACTCTGCGATCACCGCCGTGGTCGGGAACGCGGCCCGTCGGCGGTCGACCTCGTCCCAACGGGCCAGGATCATCTCGGAGGTGTCCCCGCCGATCCCCGCGACGGTGGTGTGGAGGCTCAGGCCCACCCCGGCGCCCTCCTCGACCAGGTGCGCGGTCCATCCACGTCCGGTCTCGTCGCCGTACCCGGCCACGAAGGAGTCACCGATGATGCAGACGGGGAGGTCGCGCGGTTCGCTCACTACGCCACGGTAGCTGGCCGGCGAAAACGCCAAGAGTGTTCCGCACACCCCACTCCCGGGCGATGTGTGTGGAACGCTCTTCCGACGAACAGGCGCGCCGGGTGGGGGGCGTCGCCCGTCAGTCCAGGTGTCGGGACTGCGCCCAGCGGGTGAGCGCGTGCCGGTTGGACTGCTGGGTCTTGCGCAGCACGTTGGAGGCGTGCGTCTCCACGGTCTTGACCGAGATGAACAGCTTCTCCGCGATCTCCTTGTAGGTGTACCCGCGTGCCAACAACCGCAGCACCTCCTTCTCCCGCGGAGTGAGGGAGTCGACCTCGGGGTCGTGGACGGGCTCACCCCGCTCCTCCGGCCCGGGCGCGGCGCGGGCGAACGCGTCCAGGACGAACCCGGCCAGGCGCGGGGAGAACACCGCGTCCCCGTCGGCCACGCGGCGCACGGCGTCGG
>NZ_JAALEE010000285.1:0-2968 GCF_014145265.1 Dietzia sp. CW19
CTCGCGGTGCGCGGCGGCCAGCCGCCGCGCGCGCTCGCGGACGGCGTCGTCGAGCAGCAGCTCCCGGCAGGGGAACAACACGGCCGAGGAGACCTCGCCCTCGGGCAGGGACCGCTGGTCGGCCACCGAGAACTCGCGGATCTCGGCGATCGTGTCGCCGTCGAACTCCACGCGCAGCGGGTGGTCGGCGGTGGTGGGGAACACGTCCACGATGCCGCCGCGCACCGCCACGTCACCGCGGCGGGCCACCATGTCCTCGCGGCTGTAGGCGAACTCGGTCAGGGTCGCCAGTAACTCCGCGGGGTCGAGTTCGGCGCCGCGGGTCAACCGGATCGGCTCCCGGCGAGCCGCACCCGGGGAGATGGGTTGCACCACCGACCGCGCCGCCGCCACGACGATCCTCGGGGCGTGTCCCCCCATCACCGAGTTCAGGACCTGCAGCCGCCGACCGATCGTGTCGGAGGCGGGCGACAGGCGCTCGTGCGGGAGCGTCTCCCAGCTCGGGAACTGCGCCACGGCCTCGTGCGACGAGTCCGGGTCGTCGAACAGTCCCGCCAACTCGTCGGCCAGCTCCTCACATTCACGCTCGGTGGCCGTCACCACCAGCAGCGGGGAACGCTCGGCCAGGGCCGCCACCAGGAACGGCCGCAGGGACTCCGCCGACCGGACCACGGCGGAGTCCCGGTCCAGTCCCGCCCGCAGATCGGCCAGCGCCGGGTTCGCTGCGACCGCCCCGGCCAGGCCGGACAGAGCTGCGGTGGTGGGGCTGCTGACAGTGGTGGTCACGCGTGTGAGTCCTCCAGGTGGGGTGGGCGCGGCGGACGTGGCCGCACGGAAAGCACCAGTGTAATCAGCATCCGGCGGCGGAGCGCGGGGGCGACTCCACGGGCCACGCGGAGCCGCCACAGGACCCCCGCGGTGACGCCACGGTCGCGCCACGGTGCCGCCACGGTGCCGCCACCTGGTGGCCGCGTCGGTCGCGATGTTACGTCGGCGCCGGATGCGTTGTTCCAATCGCAACCACCCGGTAACGGACCGATACGCAGCGGTAACGGTCCGGGCGTGTACTCGCTGCCATGTCATCGGAACCCGTCCGGTGACCTCGTCCCCGAGGAGCCCACAGTGCCCGAGTTCGACGCCACCATCACCGAGAACATCGCCGCCTCCCTCAAGGAGATCCCGCACCCGTCCCTACCCAAGGGCACCAGCATCTACGGCGGCACCAAGATCTTCCCGGACTACAAGGCCGAGGAGGGGGAGTCGTACTTCACGCTCGTCCACGGGATCGCCCACGAGTCCTCCGTCTCCTTCGTCGCCGTCCTCCAGGCCACCCGCGCCCTGCGCAAGGGATTCGAGTCGGCCATCTACTTCTACGGCCCCGGCGCGATCAACTGCCTGGCCACCCGCGGATTCCCGACCACCGGGGACTCCGGCTTCCCCGGCGAGCAGAACATCAACGAGTCCCTCGAGTCGTTCATCTCCGAGGGCGGAACCGTGTTCTGCTGCCGCTTCGGGCTCGGTCTCCACGGCGGTCGCGAGGAGGACCTGATCGAGGGCGTGATCCCCGCGCACCCGCTCGACGTGCAGGACGCCCTGATCCACTACGCCCGTAAGGGCGCCATCATCAACTCGACCTACATGGTCTGATGCCATGACGACCATCGGCTCGGTCGCCGCCAACTTCGGCCGCGACCTCGAGGAGAACTACCGGACCATCGCCCACTACACGGAGATCGCCCGCGAGAGCGGCGTCGACTTCCTGGTCTTTCCCGAGGCCGCCATCGGGGGCTACCTCTCCAGCCTCGGAAACCACGGCGACACCACGCCCACGTCCCGGTCGCTGCCCCCCGCCATCCGGCTCGACGGCCCCGAGATCGCGCGGGTGCAGGAGATCATCGGAGACCTGGTGGTGGCCATCGGGTTCTGCGAGCTCGACGACGACGGGGTGAGCCGTTACAACGCGGCCGCCGTCCTCGACGGGACCCGCGTCTACGGCACCTACCGCAAGGTGCACCAGCCCCTCGGGGAGAACATGTCCTATGCCTCCGGCGGCGACTACCGGGTGTTCGACACCCCGGTCGGCCGGGTGGGCCTGCAGATCTGTTACGACAAGGCGTTCCCCGAGGCCGCGCGCGTCATGGCACTGCAGGGCGCCGAGATCATCGCCTCCCTGTCCGCGTGGCCGGCGGCACGCACCGCGACCGCCGCCAACCTCCAGGAGGACCGCTGGACCTACCGGTTCAACCTCTTCGATTCCGCCCGGGCCCTGGACAACCAGGTGTTCTGGGTGGCCTCCAACCAGGCGGGGACGTTCGGGTCCCTGCGGTACGTCGGCAACGCCAAGATCGTCGATCCCGGCGGGAACGTCCTGGCCACCACCACCCTCGACGAGGGCCTGGCGGTCGCCGAGGTCGACGTGGCGGGCACCTTCGCGGCCATGCGCGCCGGGATGTTCCACCTGCGCGATCGGCGCCCCGACGTGTACGGATCACTGGTCGAGGTCAGTGATCGGGCCGACGAGAGGACGCTCGCCAGTGCCTGAGATGAGCTTCGCCGTCCGGTGGCCCGACGGGACGGTCCGGGACTACTACTCCCCCAGCCTGGTGATCCACGACCACCTCACGGTGGGCGACCGTCTGAGCGTGGCCGAGTTCCGCCGCCGGGCCACCGACGGGCTCACCGAGGCGGGCGAGCGGGTCCGCGAACGCTACGGCTTCCTGTGCAGCTCGGCGGCGGACACCGCCGCACGGGTGGCCTCCGCGTCCCGGGCCCACCCCGGGGACGCCCTCGTCGAGGTCGTCTCTATGCACCCCCCGCTGCCCTCCGCGTCACCGCCCTCCGTGTCCCAGCCCTCCGCATCCCCACCCCCCGCGCAGGCGCCCTCCGCCTCGCCGGACCCCCAGGAGCACTCATGAGCACCACGCAGTTCTCCCCCGGCTCCCATGTCCCGGTGCTCGTCATCGGCGGA
>NZ_JAALEE010000286.1:0-2668 GCF_014145265.1 Dietzia sp. CW19
TCCGGCCCGGAGGGGGTGCCGTTGACCACGGCCCCGGCCGTGGGCGCGGAGACGGCGAGCGGGGCGATGACCGCGGCGACCGAGGCGAGCGTCGTCGCCACGAGGCGGGACGTGCGGCGTGACCCCCGGTGGGTGTCACGGCGGGAATCACGGCGGGAATCTCGGCCGCCCTGCTCGGCGCGGCTGTTACTCAAGGTGCTGCTGGGGCGGGTGAGACGCATGAGGCTCAGCGTAAGCGATGGGATCGACGTGCGCTGCCGCTCGGGGTGGGTCCTCATGGCTCTGGAATCGCGGCCCGCCCGGCCCGCGTTACCCGGGACCCACCCGGCCCGCGTCAACCGCAGCCCACCCGGCCCGCGTCACCCCGGGACCGACTGGGTCTCCTGGTCGACCTCCTTGTTGGCCAAGCGCACGGTCGCCACCACCATCAGGACGAGGGTCGCGGCGAGGATCGCCAGCTCGGGGCCGTCGACGGTGAACCACTCGCCCAGGACCACCACGCCCAGTCCCAGCGCGACGACGGGCGTGGTGACGGTGGAGGCGGGCACCGCCTGGTGCACGGCCCCCGCGGAGAACGACATCTGCTGCAGCGTCAGCGCGATCACCGCCGCCGCCACCAGTCCGTACACCTCGCCCGTGGTGAACACCTCGAGCAACCCGCCCGAGTACCACCGGTCGGCCACACCTTTGGTGAGCAGCGCGACGTAGGCGAACGCGAGTCCGCCGGCGACACCCAGGAGCAGCGCCCGGTTGCCGTTGCGGCGGCGGTTACGGGACAGGCGCAGCAGCACGGCGATGACGGCGAGCCCGGCCGCGCACGCGAGCGCCCACTCGTACCAGGGCGGGTGCGCGTCGCCTCCCGTCGGTCGCCCGTAGATCACCAGGACGACCACGCATCCCGCCAGGACGTATCCCCAGAACAACTCGGTCTTGGTCACCCGCCGGCCCGTCACCCAGGCTCCGAGCGGGAGCGCGAAGGTCAGTGAGAGGACGGTGATGGTCTGCACGAGGATGAGCGAGCCGAACGCCAGCGCCCCACCCTGGAAGGCGAATCCGGCCAGGCTGATCGCCATGCCCGACCACCAGTACCTGCTGGCCAGGACGCCGAAGCGACCCTCGAGCCGACCCCCGGCGCGGTCCTTCGTGCGGTGCCGCATCACGGTGCCGAAGGCCTGGCTGAGGGCGGAGGCGAGGGCCAGGAGGACGGCCAACCATGCTTCAGTCATCGATGATGAGTAAACACCTCCCGTAATGTAGGGCTGCGTTAAGCCGATCAACACCGGAAGGGTGTGACCGCGTGGCACTCGTAGTGCAGAAGTACGGCGGCTCCTCCGTGGAGTCCGCAGAACGTATCCGTCGGGTGGCCGAACGGATCGTCGAGACCAGGAAGGCGGGCAACGACGTCGTCGTCGTCGCCTCCGCGATGGGGGACACGACCGACGAGTTGTTGGACCTGGCGGACCAGGTCTGCCCGGCGCCCCCGCAGCGCGAGATGGACATGCTGCTGACCTCGGGCGAGAGGATCTCCAACGCGCTGTTGGCCATGGCCATCAGTTCGTTCGGGATGGAGGCGTACTCGTTCACCGGCTCGCAGGCCGGGATCATCACCACCACCAAGCACGGCGACAGCCGGATCATCGACATCACACCGGGGCGGGTCCGCGACGCCCTGGACCAGGGCAAGATCGCTCTGGTCGCCGGGTTCCAGGGTGTGTCCCGGGAGACCCGCGACGTCACGACCCTGGGTCGTGGCGGTTCGGACACCACCGCGGTGGCCATGGCGTCCGCGTTGGGCGCCGACGTCTGCGAGATCTACTCGGACGTCGACGGCATCTACACCGCCGACCCCCGGATCGTCCCCGACGCCCGCAAGCTCGACACCATCTCGTACGAGGAGATGCTGGAGATGGCGGCCGTCGGTTCGAAGATCCTCAACCTGCGGAGCGTCGAGTTCGCCCGCCGGTACCACGTGCCCCTGCGCGTGCGCTCGTCGTATTCGACCAACCCGGGCACGCTCGTGGCCGGAAAAGTGGAGGACATCCCCGTGGAAGACGCAGTCCTGACCGGAGTCGCTCACGACGCCTCGGAGGCCAAGATCACGGTCGTCGGGATCCCGGACCAGCCGGGGTACGCCGCCAAGATCTTCCGCGTGGTGGCCGACGCCGAGATCAACATCGACATGGTCCTGCAGAACGTCTCCAAGGCGGAGGGCAAGACCGACATCACCTTCACCTGCCCACGTGAGGTCGGGGCCAGGGCCGTCGAGGTGCTCTCGCAGGCCAAGGACGACCTCGGGATCGACCAGGTGCTCTACGACGACAACGTCGGCAAGGTCTCCCTGGTCGGCGCCGGCATGAAGTCGCATCCGGGCGTCACCGCGACGTTCTGCGAGTCGCTGTCCGAGGCCGGGGTCAACATCGAGCTCATCTCCACCTCGGAGATCCGCATCTCGGCACTGGTCCGCGAGGACGAGCTCCCCGAGAGCGTCCGCGCCCTGCATGCCGCGTTCGAGCTCGGCGGCGAGGAGGAGGCCCAGGTCTACGCCGGCACCGGCCGCTGACCCGAGCCCCGGCCCCCCCACCACATCGAGAAGACAGTTCCCCACACATCGCCCGAGAGCGAGTGTGCGGAACTGTCTTTTCGTCGGCGCACCGCCGTGAGTCGGCGC
>NZ_JAALEE010000287.1:0-5518 GCF_014145265.1 Dietzia sp. CW19
ACCCCTCGGCGCCTGATTCGGGGCTCACCCCTCGACGTCGGCCTTGAGGTTGGCCAACAACTGGTGCTGGATCCGCTTGAGCCCGGCCGGGGCGAAGGTCCGCTCGAAGAACCCGCCCACTCCCCCGGCCCCGTCCCACGACGTGGTCATCTCCACCAGCGCACCCCCGGTGGCCTCGCGGACCGTGTAGGTGGTGGCCATGGACGAGTTGGCGTCCTTCTCCACCAGCGACCAGTGCGCCGCGGCCTCGTCCACGGTCACGGTGGCCTTGACGTCCCGGCTGCGCTTCTTGGTGGCCTGGAGGTTCCACGCCGCCACGGTGCCGTGCCCCTGTCCGCCCTCGATCAATCTGTACGCGGTGAACTGCTCGGGCTGGATCCGGGGACGGACCTGGGCGTAGTCCGCGATCGCGGCCGTCACGGTCGCGACGGGCGCCTCGATGACGATGGTGTTGCTGGCGGTGACCCTGCCCATGATCGTGACTCCTCCTCTGCCTGACCACGTCGCGCCCGCCGGAATCGCCGGTGGCGGCGCCCTCGACAGGGGCGCGTCAGACAACCACCATCGTGCCCGATCCCTCGTACCGCCGAGCGCGCCACCTCGCCCCGGCTTTCCGGAGTTCCTCGAGCCAGAGGATCGACGAGCCCACCGCGACCGCCAACAACCACTCGTCGGCGTGCAACGGGGTGGTGTCGAAGATCCCCTGGAGGAAGGGCACCTGGACCACGGCCACCAGCAGCAGCGGGACCGCGGCCAGCGCCACCCAGATCGGGGCGTTGTGCGCCATGTCCCGGGAGAACACCGAGCCGTCCGTGGAGCGGACGTTCATCAGGTTGAACACCTGGAAGAACACAAAGGCGGCGTAGGCGAGGGTGGTGGCGAACAGCGGCACGCCCGCACGCTCGGGGAACATCGACTCCGCGAACGCGAGGACCAGCAGCGTCCCGGTGGCCATGACCACGCCCAACCACAGGATCCGCACCAGCCGTGACGGGGTGAGGATCTGCTCGTCGGCGGGTCGGGGTGGCCGCCGCATCGCGTTCTTCTCCACGGGCTCCACGCCCAGAGCCATGGCCGGCGGACCGTCCATGACGATGTTCACCAGCAGGACCTGCAGGGCGGTGAACGGCACGGCGGCCAGACCGAACAACCCGCTGGCGAGGAACACCAGGACGAACGCCCACGCGGTGGTGAGCTGGAACTTCACGAACTTCACGATGTTGTCGTAGATTCCGCGGCCCTGCTCGACCGCCGAGACGATCGTCGCGAAGTTGTCGTCGGTGAGCACCATGTCGGCCGCGCCCTTGGACACGTCGGTGCCGGTGACGCCCATCGCGATCCCGATGTCGGCCTGACTCAGAGCCGGCGCGTCGTTGACGCCGTCGCCGGTCATGGCCACGACGTCCCCGCCGGACTGCAGGGCCCGGACCATCCGGATCTTGTGCTCGGGGGACACCCGGGCCAGGACTCCCATTCCGGGAGCCCGCTCGGTCAGCTCGTCGTCGTCGATCCCGTCGAGATCGACCCCTCGCACCGACTCCCCCTCGATCCCCAGGTCGCGGGCGATCGACGAGGCCGTGACGAGGTGGTCGCCGGTGATCATGTGAACCGAGATGCCCGCCTCGCGCGCCACCCGGATGGCCTCGGCGGCCTCGGACCGGGGCGGGTCGACGATGCCGACCACCGCGAACACGGTCAGCCCCCGCACCTCGTCGAGGAGCACGCTCTCATCTACTCCGGTCTCGCCGGATCCGTCCTCGCCTGGTGCCGACTCGAACGGGCGCCCCGCCACGAGCAGGGTCCGCAGGCCCCGCTCCGCGAGCTCTTCGGTCGCGAGACGGATCGCCTCGTGCAGCTCGTCGGTGAGCTCCACGGCGTCCGTGCCGTTCCACACGTGGGTCGACCGGGGCAGCAGCGCACCGGTCGCGCCCTTGGCGCTGAGCGCGAGCTCCCCGCCCGGTGAGCGGTTGACGGTGGCCATGAACCTGTGGTCGGAGTCGAAGGGCACCTGGGCCACCCGCAGCCGTGCGGCACGCAGTCCCTCCACGTCGAGCCCGCACTTGGTGGCGGCCACGAGGAGAGCGCCCTCGGTGGGGTCGCCGACGAGTTCGCCGTCGGTCACGATCGCGTCGTTGCACAGCGTCATGGCGACCGCCGCCCTCCGGAGGTCCGGAACGGCATCCGGATCGGACGACAGGACCGTGCCGGTCGCCTCGTATCCGGTCCCGGTGACGGTGTAGGCGGAACCGCCCGCGACGATCCGCGTCACGGTCATCTCGTTGAGGGTGAGGGTCCCGGTCTTGTCCGTGGCGATGTGGCTGGTCGACCCGAGGGTCTCCACCGCCGCGAGGTTCTTGATGATCGCCCCCTCACGGGCGAGCCTCGCGGCGCCCATCGCGAGGGTGAACGCCACCACGGCGGTGAGGCCCTCCGGGATGGTGGCCACGGCGAGCGAGACCGCGCTGAGGAGCATGTCCTCCCAGGACTGCCCGCGCACCAGTCCGATCCCCATCACCAGCGTCACCACGACCAGCGCGATCACGGTGAGGACCCGGGCCAGGACCCCGATCCGCCGTTGGAGCGGCGTCTGCTCACCGCCCGCCCCGCCGAGCAGCTCGGCGATCGCCCCCATCTCCGTGCGCTCACCGGTCCCCGTGACCACCACGCGCGCCCGACCGCGGGTGACCTCGGTGTTCATGAACACCATGCCGGTGCGGTCACCGAGCGGCGCGTCCGCGGCGGCCACCGCTCCCGCCGTCTTGTCCACGGGGACCGACTCGCCGGTCAGGGCCGACTCCGCCACCTGGAACCGGGACGCCTCGAGAACGCGACCGTCAGCGGGGACCCTGTCGCCGGATTCCACCACCACGACGTCCCCCGGGACGAGATCCGCGCTGTCCACCTCCACCTCGGCGCCGTCCCGCACCACCCGGCTGTGCGGCACCGCCATGTCGCGCAACGCGGCCAGGCTCTCCTCGGCCCGCGTCTCCTGCACGTAGTTCAGCACGGTGTTGAGCACCACCACCAGGAGGATGACGACCGGGGTCTCCCACTCGCGCGAGATCACGGCGCTCACCACGGCGGCCACCGCGAGAACCATGATCATGGGGTCGCGGAGCAGCCGCAGGACCCGTCTCCAGGCCGGCACCCCGGCCGCCACCGGCAGGGTGTTGGGACCGTGCTCGGCGAGACGACGCGACGCCTCGGCGCGGGTCAGGCCGTTCGACCCCGCGCCGAGGCGGGAGACCACCTCTGCGGTGGACAGTGTGTGCCAGGGGGTGCGCCGGTCCGTCTCCGGGGCGCGGTCCGTCGTCGTCATCCCCCCATCGTGCCCGGTCAGCTGCCCCGGGCGATCCACTCCTCCAGATGTGGGGACTCCTCGCCCACCTTCGTGCCGTCACCGTGGCCGGTGTGGACCAGGGTCTCGGCGGGCAGGGTGAGAATCCGGTCGCGAATCGAGGTGATGATGGTCGGGAAATCAGAGTACGACCGTCCCGTGGCACCGGGCCCTCCGGAGAACAGGGTGTCGCCGGAGAACAGGACGCCCGCCTCGGGGACGTGGAAGACACACGAGCCCGGCGAGTGGCCGGGGGTGTTCATCACCGTGAACCCGGTCCCGGCGATCTGGAAGACCTGCCCGTCCTCGAGGTCCTCGTGAGCGACCGTCGGGTGGGTCTCCTCCCACAGCATCTGGTCGCCCGGGTGGACGAAGACCCGGGTGTCGAGCTCGCGGGCCAGCTCCGGGGCGACGGTGATGTGGTCGTTGTGGGCGTGCGAACACAGAATTCCCTTGACCGTGCGCCCGGCCACCGCGTCGATGATCGGCTGCGCGGTGTGCGCGGCGTCGATGACGTACACCTCGGAGTCGTCACCGAGGATCCAGATGTTGTTGTCCACCTCCCACTCGCCACCGTCGAGGGCGAAGACGCCGCTCGTCACGACCTTCTCGATACGCAATCCGCCGGCATTGCCGGCACTCGTGTACGTCTCGCTCACAGGGTCACCACCGATCGGAGGACGGAACCGGACTTCATGGCACCGAACGCGGCCTCGACCGCGTCCAGCCCGATGCGTTCACTGACGAACTTCTCCAGCGGCAACCGACCCTGCAGGTGCAGGTCGACCAGCATCGGGAAGTCGCGCTCGGGCAGGCAGTCGCCGTACCAGGAGGACTTGAGCGAACCCCCGCGGCCGAAGAAATCGAGAAGCGGCATCTCCAGCCGCATCTCGGGCGTGGGCACGCCCACCAGGACCACCGTGCCCGCGAGGTCACGGGCGTAGAAGGCCTGCTCGTAGGTCTCGGGCCGACCGACCGCATCGATCACCACGTCGGCGCCGAAGCCGCCCGTGAGCTCCTGGATCGCGGCCACCGGGTCCGTGCCGGAGGAGTTGACCACGTCGGTGGCCCCGAACTCGCGCGCCCACTCGAGCTTGGTGTCGTCGAGGTCCACGGCAATGATCCGGGACGCGCCCGCCAGACGGGCACCCACGACCGCGGCGATGCCGACGCCGCCGCACCCGATCACGGCGACGGACTGGCCGCGCGTGACGTTGCCGGTGTTGACCGCGGCCCCGAGGCCGGCCATCACGCCGCAGCCCAGCAGTCCCGCGACAGCCGGGTCGGCCGCCGGGTCCACCTTGGTGCACTGCCCCTCGTGGACGAGGGTCTTATCGATGAACGCACCGATACCGAGCGCCGGGCTGAGCTCAGTGCCGTCGGTGAGGGTCATCTTCTGCGATGCGTTATGGGTGGCGAAGCAGTACTGCTGCTGCCCACGCTTACAAGCCCGGCACTCCCCGCACACCGCGCGCCAGTTCAGCACCACGAAGTCGCCCACGGACACGTGGGTCACGCGGTCGCCCACGGTCTCCACGATCCCCGCGGCCTCGTGACCGAGCAGGAAGGGGTACTCGTCGTTGATGCCGCCGTCGCGGTAGGCCAGATCGGTGTGGCAGACGCCGCACGCCTGCACCCGGACGACGACGTCGTTCGGTCCCGGATCGGGGACGACGACGTCGACGAGCTCGACATCCGCCCCCTTGGTACGGGCGATGACGCCCCTGACGGTCTGTGACATACCCAGTTTCTCCTCGAGGTCGGTTCGGCTCGGGGCCGGATCAGGCGGAGCCCCGGCCCGGACCCCGTCCACCCTGCCACATATGCAGGACCGGCCATTCGTCTGCACGCGAAACGACCGGAGCCCCGGACACCTGTGGTGTCCGGGGCTCCGGCGGGTCGAGCGGTCTGCTCGAGGGGTCCGATCAGACGGCGACGCCGTTGGCACGCAGCCACGGCACGGGGTCGATCCACTGGCCGGCGGGGTTGCGCACGCCGAAGTGCAGGTGCGGTCCGGTCGAGTACCCGCGGTTGCCCACGGTGCCGATGACCTGACCGGCGTGGACGCGCTGGCCCACCGAGACGTAGTTCTGGTCGTTGTGGCCGTACTCGAGCAGGTACCCGTCGTCGGTCTGGATGCGGATCCACAGCCCGTAACCCGAGGCCGGGCCGGCGGCGACG
>NZ_JAALEE010000288.1:0-1181 GCF_014145265.1 Dietzia sp. CW19
GGGTGCGGCGGGGTGACGGGTCGGGGCGCATGGGGCAAGCGTCGACGACGACGAGCGTGGCATCCCTCGTCCATCCCGCGATTTCGGCATCGTCTGTGGAGACGGGCGGCCATGTGGAGCATCGGACCCGCCGGCCCATCGGACCCGCCAGCCCATCCAAAAGGACGTTTCGCACACCTCCCTCTCGGCCGACGTGAGCCGAACAGACTTCTCGTTGGTCGGCGATGGCGAGGTCGGCCGCTCCCCGCACTGTGACGCGGGCCGCTGTCCATCGCCACCGGCCTCGGTAGACTGGGTCCCCACACCGGTCGGTCGAGCGCAGGGCGGAGAACCCGTCCGCGGCGGGCCGGGACAGAACCTTTCAGGAGTTGACCTCAACGATGACCACTGTCGCCGTAGTCGGAGCCACGGGCCAGGTGGGGCGCGTGATGCGCGCCCTGCTGGAGGAGCGGGACTTCCCGGCTGACAAGGTGCGGTTCTTCGCCTCCGCCCGGTCGGCGGGCACCACGCTGCCGTTCCGCGGCGAGGAGATCGTCGTGGAGGACACGGCCGACACCACCGACGAGGAGCTCAAGGGCATCGACATCGCCCTGTTCTCCGCGGGCGGCACGATGTCCAAGGAGCAGGCCCCTCGGTTCGCCGCGGCCGGCGCCGTCGTCGTCGACAATTCCAGCGCCTGGCGCAAGGACCCCGACGTCCCGCTGATCGTCTCCGAGGTCAACCCCGAGGCCGCGCAGAACCCGCCCAAGGGCATCATCGCCAACCCCAACTGCACCACCATGGCCGCGATGCCGGTGCTCAAGGTGCTGCACGACGCCGCGGGGCTCACGCGCCTCGTCGTCTCCACGTACCAGGCCGTGTCCGGGTCGGGGTTGCAGGGCGTGCGGACCCTCGAGGAGCAGGTGACCGGGAACGTCGGCGTCGGCCACGAGTTGGTGCACGACGGCGCGGCGCTCAAGGTGGACGACACGGGGCCGTACGTGGCGCCGATCGCGTTCAACGTGCTGCCGATGGCGGGCGCGCTGGTCGACGACGGGTCCGAGGAGACCGACGAGGAGCAGAAGCTGCGCAACGAGTCGCGCAAGATCCTCGGGCTGCCGGAGCTGCGCGTCGCCGGCACCTGCGTGCGCGTACCCGTGTTCACCGGCCACACGCTGAGCATCAACGCCGAGTTCGAGCGG
>NZ_JAALEE010000288.1:1439-3720 GCF_014145265.1 Dietzia sp. CW19
GCTGCTGGTCAAGTAACGCCGGTGCTGGTCACGTAGTCAGCCGAGGGGGGAGCCGTTCGGTAGGACGACGATGACGAGCTCCGCAGCAGCCCTTGACGAGAGCCGTCGCCCGGTCACGCTGATTGGGCGGCGGCGCCGGTCGCGAGCGGGGGAGCCGCGGAACTCCACACTGAGTGGCCGCTACACGCAAGCTGCTTGATGTGCCAGAATCGCAAGCATGGACGCGAAGGCACTCGGTAGGCGTATCGCGGAGGCGCGAGTAGCTGCCGGCATGTCGCAGCGGCAGCTTGCGGAAGTGTTGGGCCAGCTCGATCACACTTCGGTCAGCAAGGTGGAATCGGGAACCCGACGCGTCTCGGCGACGGAAATGTTCGCCATCGCCGCGACGCTCGACAAGCCATTGCAGTGGTTCGTGATGGACGAAGTGCCTGCGGTGATCAGCCGCCGCACCGACGCCGGATTCGACCCGGAAGTCACAGAGCGCATGGACGAGGCAATCGAGTTGCTAGCTGACGACATGCGATCGCTGATGCACAAAGAACTGATCTCGACTGTGCGCCGACCCGAATCGGCGGTGCCCGACCGTCATGAGGACGCGGAGCGGGTTGCCCACGAGGCGCGCAGACGGGCCGGGCTGGACAACGAGCCCATCCCCGATATTCTCTCGGTCTGCGAGCGGCTCGGGATGTACGTTTTCGTGGGTAACTACGGTGAGTCGGCGGATGGTGCCTGCGTGACCGTCGACGGGGACAGCGACACGGCGGTGGCCGCTGCGGTGATCAATTCTGAGCAGCCGCAGGGGCGCAAGCGAGTCACGGTCGCCCATGAACTAGCGCACTGGCTGGTAGGCGACGCCTATGACGCACACAGCTCCGATTCCGAGACGATGGTCAAGTCGGTTGCTATTCACTTCCTGATCCCCCGCGAGGGAGCGGCGAAGTTGTGGAGTGACTACCCGACGGAGAGCCCACGCCGCCGCGCCATCCGCATCGCCGGCAAGTACCGGGTCTCGTGGACGGCTACGGTCAACCAGCTCAAGAACGTGGGTCTGATCGAAGAGCGCGAGCGTGTGGCGCTCGCGCGGGAAGTCCCATTTGCTGGGGACTTTGTGGCGGTGGGTGTCCCGCTACCCGCTGACGACCTCGTCGCTCCGCGGCTGTCCCCGCAATTTGCAGCCGCTGTGGTGCGCGGGTACGAAGATGCCAAACTCACACGTAAGCGAGCGCTGCAGATGCTGCGCGGATCAATCAGCGACGCAGAGCTGCGTCCACGAGACGAGTCACCCTTCGAGGTGATCGACGAAGATGCCTGAACGATGGGTCATGGACACGAGTGTGTTCACCCACTGGCATCGTGCAGGCCACGGCGAGATACTGCGAAGGCTCTCGCCCAGCGGGCGAGTGATATTGATACCGGACGCGGTGAACGCCGAGGTTGAGTTGGCGCGCGAGCGCTACTCCGGGATTCCGGCAATCGCGGAGTGTGAGTGGACCGAACTCGTCGTCCTCGATTCCGACGAGGGAGCAGTGCAGCTGGCGATCCAGTCCGACATGGGAGCCGAGACAGCTGCTGAGCACGCCGGTGAGGCCGCGGTAATCGCATATGCGCAAGCGCACAGCTGCACCGCGATTATCGACGAACGTGAGGCGCTCAGCCAGGCGGTCGAGCGCATGGTCGAGGCCCGGGACTCGATGTGGATCGCCACCGAGGCACTTCACGTCCTCGACGATATCGATCGTGGCGATGCAGAGCGGGTCGTAGATGACCTGCTTGCGACGGGGATGTGGTTGCCGGTGAAATCCGGGGCGAGTCTCGTCGCGTGGGCGTACCGAGAGGGGTACATGGACCGATAACTAACGTGGAAGCGGGAGAGGGTTGTGGCGGGTCAGAGTGGGCGAAGACGGAGTATCGACGACGGGTCCGAGGAGACGGACGAGGAGCAGAAGCTGCGCAACGAGTCGCGCAAGATCCTCGACCTGCCGGAGCTGCGGGTCGCCGGCACCTGCGTGCGCGTCCCGGTGTTCACCGGTCACACGTTGAGCATCAACGCCGAGTTCGAGCGGGACATCACCCCGGAGCAGGCGCGCGAGCTGCTGTCCTCGGCGGCCGGCGTGAAGGTCGTGGACGTGCCGACCCCGCTGGACGCCGCGGGCATCGACGAATCGCTGGTGGGCCGCATCCGACAGGACCAGTCGATCGAGGGCAACAGGGGCCTGAACCTCATGGTGGCGGGCGACAACCTGCGCAAGGGCGCGGCGCTCAACACGATCCAGATCGCGGA
>NZ_JAALEE010000289.1:0-3153 GCF_014145265.1 Dietzia sp. CW19
GGGTCGACTCCTGGGGCAGCCGAAGGTGCTGCTTCTCGACGAGCCGACCACCAACCTCGACCGACCGGCCCGGGCCAGGTTGTTCGCGGCGCTCGAGGGGTTCGTCTCCGCAGGGCGGCGGATCGCTGTGGCGGTGAGCCACGACCTGGAACTGCTCGAACGGGCCGATGCCACGGTGGAGCTGCGGTCCGGACGATGTCGACTCTTCGGGGGGCCGTACTCGCTGTACCGGGAGGTCGTCGACTTCGAGCAGTCGGCCGCGGTGCAGTCGCTGGCGGACGCCCGCAACGAGCTGCGCGCGGAGAAGCGGGACAGGGTCGACGGGATGGAGAAGGCGAGCCGCCGACTCGCGCAGGGGCGTCGGGTGCAGGCCGCCGGCGGGATGCCCAAGATCCTCATGAACGCACGTCGCAGGTCCGCCCAGGAATCCGCGGGCAGACTACGCGCGGTCCACGAGCAGGGAGTCGAGCAGGCGCGCGCGCGGATGCAGGACGCCGACGCCGCCGTCCGCCGAGAGGAGGTGTTGCGGATCCCGATGCCCGACCCGGGGCTGCCGGCCGGGCGGAGCGTGATTGACACCCTCGATCCGGTCGCCGGTCGCATCCACCTGACCGGGCCTGCGCGGATACGGCTCGCCGGCCCCAACGGCAGCGGCAAGACCACGCTGCTCCGGCGCCTGTTCGGTGACGGGTCCGCCGGAGCTGGTGACGACGAGGCGGCGCACGTGCCCTGGGCTCTGCTGCCGCAGGATCTGCGGGTCGAGCATCCCGACAGGTCGGTGGTGGACGCGATCCGGGCGGTGCGCCCTGAGGCCGATCCCGAGCAGGTCCACGCCCACGCCGCGCGGATGTTGTTCACGGGGGACGCCGGGTTCCGCCGCCTCGCCGAGCTCTCCGGTGGCGAACGTCTGCGCGCGGCGTTGGCGGCGAGGTTGTTCGCGCGGCCGGTTCCGCAGTTGCTGATCCTGGACGAGCCCACCAACAACCTCGACCTCGCCGGCGTGGAGGTGCTCGCCGACGCTCTCGCGCGGTGGCGCGGGGCCCTGGTCCTGGTGAGCCACGACGACGGCTTCTGTGCCCGGGTGGGGGTGGACGACGTGATCCGGCTCGGCTGACCCGCTCAATTTCCCCTGATCACAGACCACGAAGGGACTCACCCATGCGCAAGCTCATCTACTACATCGCCGTCACCGCCGACGGGTTCATCGCGGACCCCGACGGACGGACGGACTTCTTTCCGCTCGAGGGCGACCACATGGCCTGGCTCGTCGAGCACTATCCGGAGACGATCCCCGGTCACATCCGCGGCGCGATCGGGCTCGCGGGGACCGCCCCATGGGTGTTCGACACGGTTCTGCTGGGCCGGTCCACCCATCAGGTCGCTGTCGACGAGGGGCTGGCCAGCGGCTACCCGCACCTGCGCCAGTACGTGGTGACCCATCGGCCGGGTGATCTGCCGGCGGAGACGGGCCTCACGGCGTCGGACGAGGACCCCGTGACACTGGTCCGACGACTCAAGGCGGAGAGCTCCCCGCTCGACATCTGGCTCTGCGGTGGCGGGGAGCTGGCAGCGGCGTTGGTGGACGAGATCGACGAGTTCCGGCTCAAGGTCAACCCGGTGGTGATCGGCCGGGGGCGACCGCTGATCGCCGGGTCCACCGGTGCGCGGTCCCTGGTCACGCACCGGCGGATCGGGTTCGACAGCGGGGTGAGCTACGTGGAGTACAGCTGCGCCTGACCCGCCCGCGCCCGCCCCGCCAACACCAGCCCCGCCCGTACCGGCCGAGCCCGCTCGCCGGATCCGGGATGTCCGGTCAGACGGCGCCGCCGGCCACCGCGGGCGGGGTGCCGGTGTTGGTGGAGGTGTCGGTCTCGCGTGCGAGGTATTCCTCGATGCGGAACCAGTCGTTGTCCGCGCGCTCGGCGATCGCCACCAGGGTGCTCATGTTGGCGACCTCCTCGACCTGCTCACGCAGGAACCACAGCATGAACTGCTCACCCAGCGGGTCGGACTCGGCGCGGGCCGCCTGGAACATCGACTCGATCTGACGGGTGACCTGCTTCTCCTGCTCGAGCGCGTAGCGCAGGGCGGCGACGGGGCCGTCGAACTCGGCCTGCGGGCCGGGCACGGCCGGGATGGTCACCGGGATGTCGCGGTCGAGCATGTACTGGACCATCATCATGGCGTGGTTCCGCTCGCCGAGGCTGTGCTGGTAGAAGCGCCCGGCGAGCTGGGGCAGGTCCTTGGCGTCGGCCCACACTGCGATCGCGATGTACTGCTGGCTCGCGGCGAACTCGTGACCGACCTGCGCGGACAGGAGCTCGGTGAACGACGACGACTTCTTGGCCATGATCATGGCACCCTTCCTCTCGGGGGACCTCGACGGGCGTCGAGGTTCGCCCGGGGCATGTTGCGCCCCAGGGCTCCCAGAGTAGGGCTGGCCACAGCGTTTTACCAGGTCAGTAAGGCTAACCGAACATCGGTAAGCCTGGCCTTGTCGGCGGGACCTGCCAACGGGGTCCCGCGCCACCGCGCCACCGCGCCACCGCGGGACCGTACCACTCAGCGCCGGTGCGCCCGCATGGCCGAGTGCTGGTCCCGCGGCTTGACCACGATCTGGTCCAGGTTGACGTGCGACGGCCGGCTCGCCACGAACCCCACGATCTCGGCGACATCCTGCGCGACCATGGGGGTCAATCCCTGGTAGACGGCGCCGGCCTTGTCGTCGTCGCCGTCGAACCGCACGAGTGAGAACTCGGTCTCCACCATTCCGGGCGCGATCTCGGTGAACCGCACGGGTTGGCCCAGGTGCTCCCCGCGTAGCGTCCGGTGCAGCACGGCCTGCGCGTGCTTGGCGGTGGTGTAGCCGCTGCCCTTGTCGTAGGACTCGAGCGCGGCGATCGAGGTGATGGTCACCACCAGCCCGTCGCCGGTCTCCACGAGCACCGGCATGAGTCCGCGCACGAGTCGCAGGGTGCCCAGGACGTTGGTCTCCCACATCCACCGCCACTGCTCCTCGTCGGCGTCCATGACGGTGGTCGTGCCCTTGGCGCCGCCGGCGTTGTTGACCAGCACGTGGAGCCGGGGGACGGCCGCGCAGAACGCCTCACACGAGGCGGGATCGGTCACGTCCAGGGGCATGGCGGTGCCGCC
>NZ_JAALEE010000290.1:0-9155 GCF_014145265.1 Dietzia sp. CW19
GCGTGTTACTGACCCACGCTCCTAGTACTCGAGCACGGGTACGACTGTGTGACGGTGGACCAGATCTGCGCCGCCGCCCAGGTCTCCAAGCGCACGTTCTTCAACTACGTGCCCTCGAAGGAGGCCGCCGTCATCGGTTCGCCGCCCCGGGACGTCCCGCTCGCGGTCCGCCGGGAATTCCTCGATGCGGCCGACCCGGACGTCCCCGGGGCACTCCTGAGGCTGTTCCTCGCGGCGTTCGCGGCCGCGCGGATCGCGGACGACGCCCAGACCGCGACCCTGGCCCACCGTCGAGCGGAGATCTTCCGGGCCGACCCGGACCTCGGGGTGGCCCGGGTGACCGCGTCATCCCGTTTCCAGCTCCGTCTGGTGGACCTGGTGACCGAACACTTCGAGCGGCACCCGGCCCTGCGCCGCCTCGACGGGGTCGCGGCCAGGGCGGAGGCACGTGCCTACGTGGCTCTCGTGGCCGCCTCGGCCAACCTCGGGCTGTCCACCTGGTTGACACGGGAGGCCGCGACGTTCGCCGACCTCGACGCCGAATGTGCCCTCGCCCTCCGGCAGCTCGCACTTCTCGTCACCGCGCCCTCCGACGCCACGCCGGCCGGGACCACACCGGCCGGGACCACCTCCCCTGAGACCACGGGAACCACGTCATGAGCGACACCAGCACGAACGACACCAGCACGATCGCCACGGACGATCGCCGACCCACCGGACCGGCTCCGGCATCGCACAACGTGCCGCTGGTCTTCACCTCCCTGCTGCTGGGGATGCTCATCGTGTCCCTGGGCCAGATGATCTTCGCGACCGCGTTGCCCACGATCGTGGCGGACCTCGGCGGGGTCGACAAGATGAGCTGGGTCATCACCGTCTATCTCCTGACCATGACCATCGGGCTCCCCGTGTACGGCAAGCTCGGCGACCAGATCGGCCGAAAGCCGCTCTTCGTCGCCGCCATCCTGCTGTTCCTCGGCGGCTCCGTACTCGGCGCCCTCTCGTGGAGCATCGACATCCTGATCGTCTCGCGCGCGATCCAGGGCCTGGGAGGTGGCGGCCTGATGGTGCTGTCGCAGGCGATCGTCGCCGACGTCGTCCCCGCCCGGCAGAGGGGCCGGTACATGGGGGTCATGGGGGCCGTCTTCGGACTGTCGTCGATCCTCGGTCCGCTCCTGGGCGGATTCTTCACCGAGGGCCCGGGCTGGCGCTGGGCGCTGTGGTTCAACCTGCCGATCTGCCTGCTCACCCTCGTGGTGGCGGTCCTCTACCTGAAGCTGCCCACCCGCGGCACGGGCCGCAGCACGGACTGGCCGGGCACCGTCCTCATGGTCACGGCCACCACGGCGCTCATCCTCGTCTGCTCGTGGGCCGGTAACCGCTACACGTGGACCGACCCCGTGATCCTCGGCCTCGCGGCGCTGTTCCTGATCTGCTCCGCGGCGTTCGTGCTCGTCGAGTTGCGATCGCCGCACCCACTGATCCCCATGACGCTGTTCGCGGAACGCAACTTCGCGCTCTCCACGGCCGCCGGGCTCATCATCGGCGTGGCGATGTTCGGGACCATCACCTACCTGCCCACCTACATCCAGATGGTCCACGGGCTCGGGCCCACCGACGCCGGACTGATGATGACCCCGATGATGGCGGGGATGATGGGAACCTCCATCGTCGTGGGCAACATCGTGAGCCGTACCGGCCGCTACAAGTGGTACCCCGTGGTCGGGACGGTCATCATGTCCGTGGGTCTGTGGCTCATCAGCTCCCTCGAGGCCACCGACACCCTCCTGCACCTCGGAGCGGTCCTGTTCGTGTTCGGCTTCGGCCTGGGCCTGTGCATGCAGTTGCTCGTCCTGATCGTCCAGAACTCGTTCCCCGTCTCGATGGTCGGGACCGCCACCGCGTCCAACAACTTCTTCCGCCAGATCGGCGGGACGCTGGGATCGGCGATCGTGGGGTCGCTCTTCGTCAGCCGCCTGGCAGATCTCATGGGCGACCGGATCCCGGCCGCGGCGTCCGCGATGGGGCCGGAGGGCGCCGAGGTGGCCGCGTCGTTCGCCGAGGGCTCCGGCGCGGCGAACTCGATGAGCCCGGAGATCCTCGCCGGCCTCCCGGGGCCCCTGCACGACGCGATCGTGGGGTCCTACAACGACGCCCTGGTGCCGATCTTCCTCGTCGTGGTCCCCCTGCTGCTCATCGCCACGGTGCTGCTGCTGTTCATCCGGGAGGACCCCCTCAAGGAAACGGTCGACTGACCCCCGCGGCGGATCGAACCCGCCGACCGGGTGGCGTGCTCACCGCGCCGCCGGACCGGGGTGAGCACACCGACACGCGATCCACACCCGCGGCAACCGCCCCGTTACGCGACGGCGATAGCTTGCCCAGCGTGAACACTGCCCGAGAGACCGTCCTGCGTTTCCTCGCCGCACCCACCGACGTCGGCACCGGGAACCAGGTGCACACCGGCCGCATCCTCGAGTGGATCGACAAGGCCGCGTACGCCCAGGCCGCGGTGTGGTCCGGCGGGTACGCCGTCACCGCCTACGTGGGCAACGTCCGCTTCTCGCGGCCGATCGAGGCCGGTGAACTCGTCGAGGTGTCGGCGCGACTCGTCCACACGGGATCGACCTCGATGCACATCCAGTGCGACGTCCGGGCCTGCGACCCCGTGACCCTCGACTTCCGCCACTGCGCGGAGTGCCTGGTCGTCTTCATCGCCGTCCGCGAGGGGAGACCCACCCCGGTGCCGTCCTGGCGGCCCGCCTCCCGGTTGGAGGTCCACGAGTCCGACGAGGCGGTGATGCGCATCGCCCTGCGGAAGGACATCGAGGACGCCATGGCCGTCCAGAGCTATACCGACGCGGGAACCGCACCCCGATCGGCCCTGCGGTTCCTCGCGGCCCCCGGTGACGTGAACTGGGGCGGCAACGTGCACGGGGGGCGCATCATGTCGTGGATCGACGACGCCGCGAACCTGTGTGCGACCCATTGGTCGGGCACCCCGTGCACCTCCGTGTACGCCGGCGGGGTGCGCTTCTACCACCCGGTGAAGATCGGCCACGTCGTCGAGGTGGAGGCCAGGCTCCTGCACACCGGTCACGAGACGATGCACGTGTCCGTCCACGTGCGGTCCGGTGAGCCCACGTCACCCGAACGGGTGCTGACGACCCATTGCCTGGCCGTGTGCGCGGCTCTGGGCCCGGATCTCCGCCCCACCCCGGTCCCCCACTGGACCCCGCTGACCGCGGAGGACCGTGATCTCGACGAACACGCGCGGCACCTCATCCGGCTCCGGGGACGGGGGCGGGTCGACGTGACGACCGCCGGTTGACCGGACCAGTCCGTCCGTTCTCCCCCGATCGGAAGAAGGACGGCGCCGGGATGCACCGGGGTGGAGAGGACCGGGGTGGAGAGGACCGGGCCGAGAACGAGAAAACGCCCGGAGCATGATGCTCCGGGCGTTCTCGTGTGTACCCCCGATGGGATTCGAACCCACGCTACCGCCGTGAGAGGGCGGCGTCCTAGGCCGCTAGACGACGGGGGCTCAGGACGCGGCTCCGCGAGGAACCGCTGCAGTGAGCGCTACAACGCGCTCAGCTGGCCTACCAGGACTCGAACCTAGAACGACGGTACCAGAAACCGCTGTGTTGCCAATTACACCATAGGCCACTGTATTCACTTGTCCGCCCCGTGCGGGGCGACCTCGAAGAGACTATCAAAGCACCGAGGGTGAATAGCAAATCGCCAGGTCATTCAGCGATGGGCGCGGCCTGCAGGCGGGCCAGTGTGACCTCGCGACCCAGCAGTTCCAGCGACTCGAACAGCGGCGGGGAGATGTGCGATCCGGTCACCGCGACCCGCACCGGACCGTAGGCCTTACGCGGCTTGAGCCCGAGCTCGTCGACCAGCGCACCGGAGAGCGCGGCCTCGATCGCGGGGGTGGACCACTCCGGCACCGACTCCAGTGCGGCCGCCGCCGCGTCCACCACCTCGCGCGCATCGGCCTTGAGGTTCTTGGCGGCGGACCCGGGGTCGACGACGAACTCCGACTCGTCCACCACCAGGAACCGGATCAGGTCCCACGCGTCGGACAGCACGACGATGCGGGTCTGCACCAGATCCGCGAGCACCGCCCAACGATCACCATCCAGCTCCGCGGGCAGCGTGAGTCCGTCCTCGGACGGGTGTGCCTCGAGGAAGTCCCGCAGCCGACGCGCGAACTCCTCCGGCGGGAGCCGCCGGATGTGCTCGGCGTTGATCGCGTCCGCCTTCTTCTGGTCGAAGCGCGCGGGGTTGGCATTGACCTGGCGCACGTCGAAGGCCTCCACCATCTCCCGGAGGGAGAACACGTCGCGGTCGTCCGACAGTCCCCAGCCCAGCAGCGCCAGGTAGTTGAGCAGCCCCTCGGGCAGCATGCCGCGGTCGCGGTGCAGGAACAGATCCGACTCGGGGTCCCGCTTGGACAGCTTCTTGTTGCCGTCCCCCATCACGAACGGCAGATGCCCGAACTCGGGCACACGGTCTGCGACCCCGATCCGGGTGAGCGCACGGTAGAGCGCGATCTGCCTGGGGGTCGAGCTGAGCAGGTCCTCGCCGCGCAGGACGTGGGTGATCTGCATGAGCGCATCGTCCACCGGGTTGACCAGGGTGTACAGCGGGATCCCGTTGCCCCGGGTGAGCGCGAAGTCCGGAACGGTGCCGGCCTTGAACACGGTCTCCCCGCGGACGAGGTCGTCCCACCCGAGGTCCTCGTCCGGCATCCGCAGCCGGATCACGGCGCCACGGCCCTCGTCCCGGTAGGCCTGCTTCTGCTCCTCCGTCAGGTCGCGGTCGAAGCCGTCGTACCCCAGTTTGGGGTCGCGCCCGGCCGCCCGGTGGCGCGCCTCGACCTCGTCGGCGGTCGAGAAGGACTCGTAGGCCTCACCGGCGTCGACGAGCCTGCGCACCACATCGAGGTGCTGGTCGCGTCGTTCGGACTGGCGGTAGGGGGCGTACGGACCGCCCACCTCCGGACCCTCGTCCCAGTCCAGCCCGAGCCACCGGAGCGCGTCGAGCAGGGCCTGGTAGGACTCCTCCGAGTCGCGTGCGGCGTCGGTGTCCTCGATGCGGAAGACGAAGGTCCCGCCCGTGTGCCGGGCGTGAGCCCAGTTGAACAGCGCCGTCCGGACGAGCCCCACATGAGGAGTACCGGTGGGCGACGGGCAGAAACGGACACGGACGTCTGGGGCTGTCATGCGCACCATCCTAGTGACGGTCCCGGCTCGCACCCCCGCGCAGGACCGGCCTAGGATCGGCGGGTACCCGTGGCCCGCCACTCGCGCGCGATCCACGCACATCGGAGTCGAGGGAGGCGAGCCGTGGCGTCAGGGCCCCACCCCGACGCCGCCAGGCCTGTCACCGCCCCGGATTTCCTCCTGTCGCGCCACACCGGATCGCTGCGGACCCAGGGCTCCCTCCGCGCCTTCCCCGACCCCGCCGACGCGGCGCTGGCCCTCCGGTCCGGACGCTGCGGGCTGGTGGTGGGCGCCATCGGGTTCGAGCCGGACGCCCCGGCAGCACTGGTCGAGCCCGACATCGTGGTCCGGACCGACGGCCCACTCGAGCCGCCCGCCTACTTCCGCTCGCTCCGCACGCGCGCCCGCGTCGTCGAGGAACTGCCCTCGACTGAGGCCCACCGGAGACGGGTGGCCACCGCGATCGCGGGTATCCGGGCGGGTGGGCTGGACAAGGTGGTGCTCGCGCGCGCGGTCCGGCTGCTCGCGGACGACCCGATCGACCCCCACGCCGTGTGCGCGGCGCTCATCGATTCGAGCCCGTCGGCCGATGGATTCCTGGTCGACCTGTCCCCCGCCGGCGGGGTCCACTCCGGCAGGATCCTGGTGGGATCGAGCCCGGAGCTCCTCGTCCGTCGACGGGGTGACGTGGTGGAGTGCCATCCGCTCGCCGGATCCGCCCCCCGCTCCCGTGACACGTCGGTGGACCAGGCCGCGGGACGGGCACTGCAGGCCTCGGGCAAGGACGCCGCCGAGCACGCGTTCGTGGTGGACTCCCTGGCGACGGCGCTCGCCCCCCTCTGCCGGGATCTACAGATCCCCGAGCGCCCGTCGCTCACCTCCACCCGTGAGATGTGGCATCTGGGGACGCGGATCCGCGGACGGGTCGCCGACCCGCGGACGACCGCGCTCGACCTCGCGCTGGCCGTCCACCCCACCCCCGCCGTGTGCGGAACCCCCACCGATGAGGCGCGGCGGGTGATCGCGGGTCTCGAGGGCCGGCGGGGCTTCTACTCGGGTGCGGTGGGATGGGCGGACGCGGGCGGAGACGGCGACTGGATGGTCACCATCCGCTGCGCCGAGATCGACGCCGATCGCTCGGGGGCGATCGCCTGGGCGGGCGGGGGGCTCGTCGCCGACTCCGACCCCGACGACGAGGTGGCCGAGACCGCCGCCAAACTCCGCACGGTCCTCACCGCGCTGGGCGCCGTGTGACCGGACCCCCCGACCGGGTCTCGACCGTCAGGCGGGTCGGGACCCGACCTACCTGTCGACGACGGGGTTGGTCAGCGCTCCGATGCCCTCGATCTCCACGGTGACCCGGTCACCGGGGAGCATGGGGCCGACGCCGGCCGGGGTTCCCGTCAGCACGACGTCGCCCGGGAGCAGCGTCATGACCCTGCTGACGTACTCGATGATCTCCCCGACGGTGTGCATGAACTGGGAGGTGTTGCCGTCCTGGCGCAGCTCCGAGGACCCGTCCGGGTGGTGCAGCGTGGTGCGGACGTCGAGGCCGTTGGGGTCCAGGTCGGTGACGATCCAGGGGCCCAGCGGGCAGAAGGTGTCGTACCCCTTCCCGCGGGTCCACTGACCGTCCGCGAGCTGCTGGTCGCGCGCCGTCACGTCGTTGGCGCAGGTATACCCCAGGATCACCTCGTGGGCCCGGGCGGCCGAGACGTCGCGACAGGGCTGACCTATCACCACGGCGAGCTCACCCTCGTGGTCCACCCGCTCGGAACTGGGCGGGTACGCGATCCCGGCCTCGGGGCCGACCACCGAGGTGTTGGGCTTCAGGAAGATCAGCGGCTCGGCGGGCGCCTCGGACCCCATCTCCTCGGCGTGCTCCGCGTAGTTCTTACCGACGCACACCACCTTGGAGGCGAGGATCGGAGCGAGCAGACGGACGTCGGCCAGCGGCCATTCGCGGCCGGTGAACTCGGGGGTGCCGAAGGGGTGTTCGGCGATCTCCGCGCAGGTGAGGGTGGCGGGATCGGTGACATCACCGCGGACTTCGACGAAGGCGAATCCCTGCGGGTGGGCGATACGGGCGAGACGCATACCCGCGATCCTATGCCGTTCGCAGATCCCGGAGCGTCGTGACCCCGCGCTCGTGCAGCTCCGCGGTCTGGGCCAGGTAGAGCTCGGCGCAGGCGAGAGCGTCGATCAGCGCATCGTGCGCCCGGTAGCGGGGGAGCCCGTACCGCTCCCTGGCGCTCCACAGCCGGAGTTCGTCCGGGGAGGACTCCGGGGCGAATCCACTGTCGACGCCCGCGCCGAGCACCCGGCGGTGGAGTTCGAGGGTGTCGACGGGGACGAACGGCGGCCGCACACCGTGCCCGGAGGTGCACAGAGCGCCGAGGAAATCGGTTTCTATACGACTGTAGTGGGCGACGAGGACCCGGCCGGTCAACGCCTCGAAGACCCGGTCCAGGAAGACGTCCACGCTCACCCCTGTCGCGACCGTGTCGTCGGTGATCCCGTGCAGCGTCGCGCTCTGCCCCACTCCCTCCACGTCGTCGGCACCCTCGGCCCGCAGGAGCAGGGACCGCGCGCCGCCGAGGACGATCCGGTCACCGTCCACCGGTACCAGCCCCACGGACAGAACCCTGTCGCGGCGCGGATCGAGGCCGGTGGTCTCGACGTCCATCGCCAGCAACTGCAGATCCGCCAGTGGGGTCGACGGCTCCGGGGGCGGGGTCTCGAGGTAGCGCCGCAGCGGACCGTCGGGAAGCCGTCGTGCGGTGCGTCGACGTCGCCCGGACCCGGTGAACCACTCACGCATCACATCTGCCCGACCCGGTATTTCAGGGCGAGCGAGCCCTGCACCCCGGCGATGATCCGGAACGCGGCGCGGAGACGGTGACGGTCGGCGGAGCTCAGCGTTCCCGGATCGATGTGGTTGTCCTGAGGGTCGTCGTCCGCGATCTGGCGCGCGTGGTGGCGGTAGGTCAGACCACGCAGGAACCGGAAGGCCTCGCCGAGATCCTCCGCGTCGGCGCGCGCGATGACGCCGGCCCCGGCCGCGGCGTCGAGCCGACCGAGGGTGGACACCTCGTCCAGCCCCGCGGAGAGGGCGTGCACACGCGCGATCTGCACCACGGGCGCGATCCCGCCGGCCTTGAGGTCCAGGGTGTTGCGGTACTCACCCCGTCGTGCCACCACCAACCCACGGAAGAACCCCAGCGGCGGCTGCCATTCGCACGCTATGCGCGCCAGGTGGGCCTGGAACCGTCGACTGCCCTCGGCGCGAGCGAGCATCTCGTCACGGACCCGCATGAACAGCGAGGTGTCCCCGTGCACCGGGCGGATGTCCAGGAACACCTGGGAGTGCAGGACGGCGTCCGCTCCCGGCGCCCGCACCCAGTCCCCCACCTGGCGCTCCCAGGACCTGCACGTGCGACGCCACGCCGGGTTGGAGGCCATGACGTCGCCCGGACACAACGGGAATCCGGCCCGGTCGAGACCGGCGCACACCTCCTGCGCCAACGCGGCGAAGTACCGGTCCGCATCCGGTGTCGTCTCCGCCTCGTCGTCGAGGATGAGCGCGTTGTCCTGGTCGCTCGCCACGCCGAGCTCCCCTCTGGCCTGGGAACCCAGGCCGACCCAGCAGTACCCCACGGGCGGCGGTCCGAGGCCGCTCTCCGCGAGTGAGATCAACCGTCGCGTCGCGGCGTCGGCGGTGGCGGTGACGACGCGACCGATGTCCTGGGGGGCGGTGCCACGGCGGACGAACTCGCCGACCAGGGCGGGCAACCTCGCCGCCAGGCGCGCGACCCCCTCGGGGTCGGGCGCGCGGGCGATGCGGGCTGCCAGGTACACGGGGTCGGTCTGGGCCAGTCGGAGCAGGTCCCCGCTCGTCACCATCCCCACGGGCACGCCGTCCTA
>NZ_JAALEE010000291.1:0-7643 GCF_014145265.1 Dietzia sp. CW19
ACGGCGCGAAGCGCCCCGAACGCCGCGGAACTCGTCGTCGTCGCACTCATTACCGACCAACCTCCCCCCGCGGCGCCTGCATCGAACATACGCACTACTCTAACGTCACTACCTCACTAGCGCAAGTGTTCGAATCATCCGTCACTCGATGTCGGACCTCCGCGCTACACTCACCGCATGACCGAACCGCCCGTCTCCCCCGTCGACCGCGCCTTCGACGTGCTGCGGGTGACGGCGGCGGGAACCGGCCTGACACTGAGCGAGATCTCCCGCGAGGCCGGGTTAGCCAAGTCCACGACCCTTCGCCTCCTGGCCGCACTCGAGCGAAACGATGCGGTCACGCGCATCGGCCAGCGCTATCGACTGGGGCCGCTGGTGCATGAGCTGGATCCGATTCCTGCCTCGCCGGCATACGAGCGGACCCGCCGCGTACTCACACCGTTCCTCGCGCACCTATTCGAGGCGACCCGGGCGACGGTGCACCTGGCCACGCTGCACGGTGACGAGGTGGTGTACCTCAACAAGCTGCACGGTCCGCGGCCGATCCCGTCACCGTCGCGGATCGGCGGCGGGCTTCCGGCGTACTGCACCGGAGTGGGCAAAGCGATGTTGGCGTTCGACGACGCCGCCGCCGAGCGGGTGTCGCAGGGCCCGCTGATCGCCTGGACCGACACCACGCTCACCTCGCCGGATGCGCTCGCCGTGGAGCTGGCGGAGATCCGGCGCAGAAGGCGATCGGTGGATCGCGCCGAGCTCACGCCCGGCCTCTACTGCGTGGCCGCACCCGTGTTCGACGACGACGAGGACGGCGCCTGCGGAACACGAGCGGTGGCGGCGCTCTCCGCTAGCGCGGCGGACGGGGCGGCACTCACTCGACTGGAGCCACTGGTCACCAGGGTGGCCGCGGCCGCCAGTCGCGCGATGGCGACGGACCGGACATGACGAGGGCCGAGGGAACGTGAGCGTCGCAGCCGAACCCCCGCACTGGCTGCCCCCGCGCTAGCGGAACTCCATGGTCACGTCCCCCAGGCCGGCGAACTCGGCGCGGAAGGAATCGCCGGGCGCAGCGTCCATCGCACGGATCGCGGTGCCGGGCAGGATCACGTCTCCCTTGCGCAGGCGGACGCCGAACTTGGCGACCGTCGAGGCCAACCAGCCCACCGAATTGAGCGGGTTGCCCAGGACCGCGTCGGAGCGGCCGGACGCGAGGAACTCGCCGTTCTTGTAGAGGGTCGCGTCGATCGCCGCAACGTCGATGTCCGCGAGCCGGACCCGCTGCTCGCCCACCACGTAGCCACACGACGAGGCGTTGTCCGCGATCGTGTCGGGCAGCGTGATCTTCCAGTCCCGGATGCGGGAGTCGATCAACTCGATCGAGGGGACGACCCACTCGATCGCCGCGGCGGCTTCCTCCTGGGAGCATCCCTCCGGCGGGATGTCGGCGCCCAGGATGAAGCCGACCTCCACCTCGACCCGCGGGAAGCAGAACCGGGCCGCCTCGATCGCGGTGCCCTCGGGGTATTCCATGGTGTCGAGCAGATGCCCGTAGTCGGGCTCGTCGACGCCCATCATCTCCTGCATCGCCTTGGACGCCAGGCCCACCTTGTGGCCGGTCACCACCGCGCCGGCATCGAGCCTGCGGCGGATGTTGACCAGCTGGATCTCGAAGGCGTCGTCCGGGGTCATGTCAGGATGGTCGTCGGTCAGCGGCGCGATCGGCGCGACGTCCGACTCGGCGTCCCAGAGTCGCTGGGCAAGTGTGGCGCGGGTCTCCTCGTTGAGCATGAGGGGGATGCTACCTGGGCCGTCTGGCGCCACGGCGCTCAGTTCTATAACGTGTTCTACATGGCAGACCAGGAATTCGACGTCGTCGTCGTCGGCAGCGGTGGAGCAGGCATGACGGCCGCCCTCGCTGCAGCAAAGAAGGGCCTCAGCGTGGTCCTCGTAGAGAAGGCCCCGCACTACGGAGGCTCCACCGCGCGCTCCGGCGGCGGCGTGTGGATCCCCAACAACTCCGTGCTCCGACGCGACGGCGTCCTGGACACCCCGGAGGCGGCCCGCACGTACCTCCGCTCGATCATCGGCGACGCGGTGGAGCCCGAGAAGATCGACACCTACGTCGACCGCGGTCCCGAGGTCCTGGACTTCGTCCTCGCCAACAGCCCCCTGCGGTTGGAGTGGGTCAAGGACTACTCCGACTACTACCCCGAGGCTCCCGGCGGGCGTCTCGGCGGCCGGTCCGTCGAGCCCAAGCCGTTCGACCTCCGCCAGCTCGGGTCCGAGGCCGACAAGCTGGAGCCGGGCTACGCCAAGGCGCCGGTCAACATGGTGGTGATGCAGTCCGACTACCGCTGGCTCAACCTCCTCCAGCGTCCGCACACCAAGGGCATCAGGCGTTCGATCCGGGTCGCCCTCCGGATGTTCCTCGCCAAGGCGCGCGGGCAGAACTCGGTGGGGATGGGTCGCGCGCTCATCGCCGCGATGCGCAAGGGCCTGCTCGACGCCGGCGTTCCGGTGTGGCTCGAGACCCCCATGACCGGCCTGGTCACCGAGGGTTCGGGCACCCAGGAGCGCGTCGTGGGCATCACCGTCACCCGCGGTGGCGAGGAGGTGACCCTCCGTGCGCGGCTCGGTGTGGTGATCGGGTCCGGTGGCTTCGAGCACAACCAGGAGATGCGCGACAAGTACCAGCGTCAGCCTATCCCCACCTCGTGGACCGTCGGCGCCGCCGCCAACACCGGTGAGGGCATCGAGTACATGGAGAAGGCCGGCGCCTCGCTGTCCTTCATGGAGGACTCCTGGTGGGGCCCGTCGATCCTGCTGCCCCGCGGCCCCTGGTTCGCGTTGGCGGAGCGGTCGCTGCCGTGCTCCTTCATGGTGAACTCCCGGGGCGAGCGGTTCATGAACGAGTCGCTGCCCTATGTCGAGGCCGGCCACAAGATGTACGGCGGCGAGTTCGGACAGGCACCCGCCGGGCAGGAGGGGACGCCCGGCGAGAACGTCCCGGCCTGGATCATCTTCGACCAGGAGTACAAGAACAGGTACCTCTTCGCCGGTCTGCAGGCCAAGCAGCCGCTGCCCAGGAAGTGGCTCGAGACCGAGAACTTCCACAAGGCGGACACCCTCGCCGAGCTCGCCGGGCTCATCGGCGTGCCGGCGGAGGCCCTGGAGAAGACCGCCGAGCGGTTCAACGGTTTCGCGGCCGCCGGTAAGGACGAGGACTTCCACCGCGGTGACTCCGGGTACGACCATTACTACGGTGACCCCACCAACAAGCCCAACCCGAGCCTCGGCCCGGTGCGCAAGGCGCCGTTCTACGCGGTGAAGATGGTCCCGGGCGACCTGGGCACCAAGGGCGGGGCGAACACCGACATCCACGGTCGGGTGCTCCGCGAGGACGGTTCCGTGATCGAGGGGCTCTACGCCGCCGGCAACGCCTCCTCGCCGGTGATGGGCCACACCTACGCGGGCCCCGGCGCCACCATCGGCCCCGCCCTGGTCTTCGGCTACCTCGCCGTGGAGAACATGCTCGCCACCAGTGCCACCACCGGGAAGACGGGAGCCTGACATGCCGATCGACCTCGATACCGCGCTCGGCGCCGAGCTGCCCTCGCAGGAGTTCTCCTGGACCGCGTCGGATGTCGCCCTCTACGCCCTAGGCGTGGGGGCGGCCGCCGACCCGATGGACACCGCCGGGCTGGCCTACGTCGACGACGCCTCCCCCAAGGTGCTGCCGTCGTTCGCGACCGTCGCGGCCACCATGAACGTCACCGAGGCGCCGCGGGTGTCGTTCCCCGGCGTGGAGATCGACCTGGCGAAGGTCGTGCACGGCAGCCAGTCGGTGCGCCTGCACCGTCCGATCCCGGCCTCGGGAACCGCGACGACGACGACGACGATCGCCGAGATCCAGGACAAGGGCTCGGCAGCGGTGATCATCCAGGAGTCCGAGACGGTCTCGTCGGATGGCGAGAAGCTGTGGACCTCCCGATCGGGCATCTTCGCCAAGGGTGAGGGCGGTTTCGGCGGCGAGCGCGGCAGCTCCGAGAAGGTCGAGTACCCCGAGCGGGAGCCCGACCACACCATCGAGGTGGCCAGCCTCCCCCAGCAGGCGCTGCTCTACCGCCTGTGCGGGGACCGCAATCCGCTGCACTCCGATCCCGCGTTCGCCGAGGCCGCCGGTTTCCCCCGGCCCATCCTCCACGGCCTCTGCTCCTACGGTCTGGTCCTGCGCGCGGTGATCGACACCGTGCTGGGAGGCGACGTGGAGAAGGTCAAGGGTTACGGCGTGACCTTCGGCGGCATCTTCTTCCCCGGAGAGACCATGCGCATCCGCGTGTGGGAGGAGGGCACCCGACTGCTCGTGGCCGCCACCGTCGTGGAGCGCGAGGACGCCCCCGTCCTCAAGAACGTGGTGGTCGACCTCGCCTGATCGGTCCACCGGCCCGTCCCGGAACACCCCGCAGCCGCCCCTTAGAGGGGCGCCTGCGGGGTGTTCCGCGTTGTGGGGCGGACCCGCGGTCGGGAACGGGTGCAGATGAAGCGTTCATCATGTGCGTTTCATGTTGATGTCATGACCGATGTCCACGATGGAGTCATGACCACCTCCACACGCTCCCGCCACCTCCTGCTCGCCCTCACCGCCGCCGCCGCGCTCACCCTCTCGGGGTGCGGCCTGGTCGGCGCAGGATCCGACGACGATTCCGACGCCCCCTCCCCGCTCCCCCAGCCGACGCTCCAGCACAGTGACTCCGCCGACGACCGCAACGACGGCGACGACGATGACGATGACGACCGGGACGACGACGATGATCGGGATGATGACGACGACGACCGGGACGATGACGATGACGATGACGACGATGATCGGGATGACGACGACGACGATGACGACCGGGACGACGAGGACTGAGGCACCCCGACATGACCGCTCTCACACGTAGGTTCGCGATCATCGCGGCAGCGGTCCTCGTCCCCGCGGGACTCGCTCTGGGCGCTCTCGCCATCAGCTCCGACACCGGGGCCCCGCCGGTCCGCGTCGAGGACGCCACAGTCGAGCTGCGCAGCCCGACTCAGGCCGAGCGCGAGGACGCCGAGCGCCGAGCGGCTCAGGACCGCAGGGACACCGAGCAGGATCGCACCGCGCGGGCCCCCGAACCGCCGGCGGCTCCCGCACCGCCGTCGATACCGGCGCCCGCGCCCGTTCAGCCGGTGCAACCGGTTCAGCCCGTCGTCCCCTTCGACTATGACGATGACGACTGGGACGACGACCCGGACGACTTGGATGACGTGGACGATGAGTGGGACGACTGAGCCCACGCCCGATGACGACCAACCAGACGACACACCCGACGACACAGCAGACGAACAGAGGACCTGAGTGACCACGACCCCCGTCACCGACCGGCAGGACGACGCCACGTCGATCCCGGCCCGGTGGCGCATCGTCGGCTGGATCGTCCTCACCACCGCGCTGGTCCTGCTCGCGCTGGGGGTGACGATCCGCGCCCAGCTCCTGACGGACGTGGACCGCACGGCCAACGCGGACGTGGTGCAGGAACTCGAGGAGTTCCGCGCGTTCGCGCGGGAAGGGGTGGATCCCACCACCGCCCGCCCGTTCGAGGACGCCGAGAGGCTCCTCACGCTCTACCTCGGGCGGCAGATCCCCTCGCGCGACGAGGTCCACCTCGGGATTGACCGCGGTCGGGTGCTGTCGGTCGACCGGTCGGCCGGCGACCCCGGCCCCTACGACCTGGCCGCGGACCGCGCCCTGGTCGAGCGGATCCGGGACGCCGAGCAACCGTCGGGGTTAGCCGAGAGCCCGGCCGGTCCCGTGCGCTGGGGCAAGGTGTCGCTCGCGGGCCAGGAGGCCAAGTTCATCATCGCGGTCTTCACCGGCGCCGAGCGCGCGGACGTGGACGCCACGATGCGCCTGTACACGTGGGGGGCTCTCGGTGGGCTCGCGCTGACCGCGTTGTTCGGCTATCTCGTGGCCGGGCAGATCCTCGCCCCGGTCCGCGAGGTACGACAGGTGGCCGAGCGTATCCAGGAGACCGACCTGGACAGTCGCGTCCCGGTCCGTGGGCGCGACGACATCTCCCAACTCGCGCAGACCTTCAACGCGATGCTCGATCGGATCGGGGCCGCGTATGACACGCAGCGGCGCTTCGTCGACGACGCCGGACACGAATTGCGCACGCCGATCACCGTGATCCGCGGTCACCTGGAGACCATGGAGCTCACCGGCACGGCAGACGACCCGGTGGCCCGTGCCGAGACCATGCGCCTGGTGGACTCCGAGCTCGACCGCATGAGCCGCATCGTCTCGGACCTGCTCATCATGGCCAAGTCCGAACGCCCCGACTTCGTGCGGCCCCGCCCGGTGGACACCGCCGAGCTTCTCCTGGACATCGAATCGCAGGCGCAACAGCTGGGTGACCGCCGGTGGGAGCTGGTGGAGATCGCCGAGGGTGAGGCCGCTCTCGACCCCCAGCGCGTCACGCAGGCCGCGCTCCAGTTGGCCTCCAACGCGGTCACCCACACCGACACCGGAGGGCGGATCCGGATCGGTTCCCGCTGGCTGGGCGCGGGCGCCGACCGCCGGCTCCTCATCTCGGTGACCGACGACGGGCCGGGGGTCACCGCGGAGGACGCGGAACGGATCTTCCGCCGTTTCGACCGCGGCGCCAGCGGCACCTCCGGTTCCGGCGGGGCGGGCCTGGGTCTGTCGATCGTCGCGGCCATCGCCTCCGCGCACGGCGGCACCGTCACCCTCGACTCCGTTCCGGGCCAGGGCGCCACCTTCGCCCTCGACCTGCCCACGCCGCTCCGACCCGAGGACACCCCGACATGAACCGCATCCTCATCGCCGAGGACGACGCACGAATCGTCTCCTTCCTCCAGAAGGGCCTGCAGGCCGCCGGCTTCGTCACCTCCCACGTGGGCGATGGCCACTCCGCGCTCGAGGCGATGCGCTCCGGAGACCACGACCTCGTTGTCCTGGACATCGGTCTCCCGCTCATGGACGGCTTCGAGGTCCTCACCACCGCGCGCGGTTCGGGTATCACGACCCCCGTCGTGGTCCTCACCGCCCGGGACTCGGTGGACGACACCGTCCTCGGCCTGGAGTCCGGCGCCAACGACTATCTGGCCAAGCCCTTCCACTTCGCCGAACTCCTCGCCCGGATCCGCATCCGCCTGGGCGAGGTGGGCGACGCCGTCGACGCCGCGCCCGTTCTCCGCCACCGCGATCTCTCGCTGGACCTGCTCACGCGCGTGGCCACGGTGGGTGAGGAGTCCGTGGAGCTGACGAGCCGCGAGTTCGCCATGCTCAAGGTGTTCCTCAAGCACCCCGGACAGGTGCTGTCGCGCGAGCAGATCCTCGACCACGTGTGGGGTTACGACTTCGACCCGGCCTCCAACGTCGTGGACGTGTACGTGCGCACGCTCCGCCGCAAGATCGGCACCGATCGGCTCGTCACCGTGCGCGGAGCCGGGTACCGGCTGTCATGACCACTCCTGTCCACCATCGGACTCCGTCGCCCGGTCAGAGACCCGGCCGGATCCCCACCGGGGTCGGTGGCGCCGACGCCCGGCCCCCGGGCGGGCGGTTCCGGCTGCCACGGATCACCCCGAGGACCGCGCGG
>NZ_JAALEE010000292.1:0-3764 GCF_014145265.1 Dietzia sp. CW19
GAGTGCGACCGGCGCGACCAGCGCGACCGGTGGGCGTGACGGGCTCCGGCCCCGGTCAGCCCCGTCGCCGGGCGCTGCGCTGCATGTTGCGGACCTTCGCGCCCTGGGGGAGCGGGCCCTTGGGCATCTGGTTCTGGATGCCGGTCTTGGTGCCCAGCGCACGCAACCGGGTGTCCAGGGCGTCGACCTTGGCGCGGTTGATGTTCATCGGGTAGCGGGTCAGGCGACGGTTGAGCTTGCGCAGCGGGACCTGTTCAGGGGTCGTCCCCTCCTCGTCGCCGACGATCAGCTCATAGATCGGGGTATCACCGACGACCCGGGCGACCTTCTTCTTCTCCTGCAGCATGAGTGGCTTGAGCCGGTGCGGCTGCCCCTCGCCCACGAGGACGATCCCGCATCGGCCGACCACGCGGTGCACGGCGTCGAAACTGGTCGTCGCCGCGACGGCCTGATTGACGCGCCAGCCCGATCGGAGCTGATCCAGTGCCCACGCCGCCGCACCGGGCTGTCCTTCGGCCTTCGCGAACACGGTGTTCTGGACGCGGCGGGAGAAGATCACCATCGCCAGCATCAGACCGGTGAGGACACCGAGTGGGAGCATCCACCACTCCCCGCCCCAGAGCGAACCCAGGAGGAAGAACGCGGCGGTGGAGAGGATCAACGCGCCGATCATCAGGGGCCACAGGAGTTTGTCCTGCTTGGACTGGATCTTCAGGGCCTCCCACATCTGCCCGCGCTGCGCTTTGCTCGCCTGCCGCCGTGCAGCCCGAGCCGCCTTCTTGTCCGCCTTGCTGACCTCGCTCTTCGCCATACCGTTCAGGATACGTGGCGGGGACCACCGTTCGGGAACCGCGGTTCGCCGCAGGGGTGGACAGGGCGAGCAGGACGGGTGGCGCGGCTGAGACGGCCGGGCGGCCCGGCTGAGACGGCCGGGTCGGACGTGGGCCCGCGGGGGGTCAGGCCCGGGCGCGCGCCAGCACGGACGAGGCCTCCTGCGAGGCGGCGCCCCCGGAGGTCAACTGCGCGAGGTGCTGCGGAACCTCCTGGCCGCGGTGTTCGAGAGCCTGGACGTAGAGGCGACCGGCCCGGTACGAGGACCGCACCAGTGGACCGGCCATGACCCCGGCGAAACCGATCTCGCGCGCCTGGTCGGACAACTCCACGAACTCCTCCGGCTTGACCCAGCGGTCGATGGGATGGTGCAGCGGACTGGGCCGGAGGTACTGGGTGATGGTGAGGATGTCGCACCCCGCGGAATGCAGGTCGATCATCGCGTCGACGATCTCCTCCGTGGTCTCACCCATCCCCAGGATGAGGTTGGACTTGGTGACCAGCCCGAAGTCACGGGCAGCGCGGATCACTCCGAGGGACCGGTCGAACCGGAACGCCGGCCTGATGCGCTTGAAGATCCGGGGGACCGTCTCCACGTTGTGCGCGAGCACCTCGGGCCGGGACTCGAAGACCTCCGCGAGCTGATCCGGATCCCCGTTGAAGTCGGGGATCAGGTTCTCGACGCCGGTGTTGGGGTTGAGTTCGTGGATCTTGCGGACCGTCTCCGCGTACAGCCACGCGCCACCGTCGTCGAGGTCGTCCCGGGCGACGCCGGTGATGGTCGAGTACCGCAGGCCCATCTCGCGAACGGACTCCGCCACGCGCCGCGGCTCGTCCCGGTCGAGGGCACTGGGCTTGCCCGTCGCGATCTGACAGAAGTCGCAGCGTCTCGTGCACTGTTCGCCGCCGATGAGGAAGGTGGCCTCGCGGTCCTCCCAACATTCGTAGATGTTGGGGCAGCCGGCCTCCTCGCACACCGTGTGCAGGCCGCCGGTCTTGACGAGGCCCTTGAGTTCCTTGTACTCGGGGCCCATCGTGGCCCGGGTCCGGATCCAGGAGGGCTTCCGCTCGATCGGCGTCTCGGCGTTGCGGGCCTCGATGCGGAGCAGTTTGCGGCCTTCGGGAGTGACAGTCACGGCCGCCAGCCTACGCTCGAATCACCCCACGGGTAGTCGACCGTCGAGCGCCTCCACCACGTCGGAGGTGACCTGGTCGAGGACCTCCGAGACGGGGACGTCCCGTCCGAGTTCGGCCGAGAGGGACGTGACCCCGGCGTCGACGATCCCGCAGGGGACGATCCGCGAGTATGCATCGAGATCACAGTCGCAGTTGAGCGCGAAACCGTGCATCGTCACCCCGCGCTGGACACGGATCCCGATGGCGGCGATCTTGCGCTCCGGCCGGCCGTCACCGGCCGGACACCACACCCCGGACCGGCCGTCCACCCGGTCGACCTCCACCCCCATCCGGGCGCACGTGGTGATGAGGGCCTGCTCCACCCGGCGGACGTACTCGACCACGTCGATGGGGTCCGACAGGGCGATGATCGGGTACCCGACCAGCTGCCCGGGTCCGTGCCAGGTGATCCGACCACCCCGGTCCACGTCGACGACGGGGGTCCCGTCGACCGGGCGATCCGACGGCTCCGTGCGCTTCCCGGCGGTGTACGTGGCCGGGTGTTCCAGGAGCAGGATCGTGTCCCCGCGGGCTCCGTCGGCACGCTCCTGCGCGAGCGTTCGCTGCAGCTCCCAGGTAGGGGTGTACTCGACGGTGCCGAGGCGGCGGATCTCCGGCTCGACCGGATCGCGGCGCAGGGACAGACCGGTGTGGGACATGCCGTCCACTCTAGGCCGAAGGATCTCGCAGACGACGACGGGCGCCCTCCCGGAGGAGGACGCCCGTCGCGCTGTCGTCGGGACCTACAGTCCGAGGTCTCCCTCGAACTCGGCCTTCTGCAGACGGTCCTTGACCGTGGTGAGGAAACGACCGGCGTCCGCACCGTCGATGAGACGGTGGTCGTAGGTCAGCGGCAGGTAGCCCATCGACCGGATGGCGATGGACTCGCCGTCGTCATCGGCGTCCACCACGGGGCGCCGCACGATCGCGCCGGTCCCCAGCATCGCCGCCTGCGGCGGCACGAGGATCGGGGTGTCGAACAGTGCACCCTCGCTCCCGATGTTGGTGATGGTGAACGTGCCCCCCTGGAGGTCGTCCGGGGTG
This sequence comes from Dietzia sp. CW19, assembly GCF_014145265.1. Taxonomy (NCBI): domain Bacteria; kingdom Bacillati; phylum Actinomycetota; class Actinomycetes; order Mycobacteriales; family Dietziaceae; genus Dietzia; species Dietzia sp. CW19. Next base: position 3,052 of record NZ_JAALEE010000292.1, read on the forward strand.
AGCTTGGACGCCCGCGCCCGCTCCGCCAGGTCGATGATCGCCTTGGCGAGCCCCGGGATGTCCAGGTCCTGGGCGTCGCGGATGACCGGTGAGAGCAGCCCCGCCTCGGTGTCCACGGCGATGCCGAGGTTCACCGAACCGTGGTAGGTGATCTCGTTGGTGTCCTCGTCGTACGACGCGTTGACGTTCGGGTGCGAGACCAGGGCCTCGACCACCGCCTTGGCGTAGAACGGCAGGTAGGTGAGCTTGACGCCGTGCTCGTCCGCGAACCGGCTCTTGGTCCGGGCCCGCAGTTGCGCGACGCGGCTCATGTCCACCTCGAAGACCTGCGTGAGCTGCGCGCTGGTCTGCAGCGACTCGCGGGTCTTCTTGGCCGTGATCTTGCGGATCCGGTTGGCCTTCTTGGTGGTCCCGCGCAGCTCGGCCAGTTCGGGTCGGACTCCGGCCTTGGACGGGCCGCCTGCCGGGGCCTTCTTCTCCGCGGGGGCCTCGGTGCCGCCCTCGGCGCCACCCTCGGCCGCGGCGAGGACGTCCTGCTTACGGATGCGTCCGCCGATCCCGGTGCCCGTGACGGAATCCAGGTCCACGCCGTGCTCCTGCGCGAGCTTGCGCACGAGCGGGGTGACATAGGGGGAGGTACCGGAGCCGGAGCCCGTGGCGCCGCCCTCGTTCTCCGCCCCGTTCTCCGCCGCGGCGAGCACATCCTGCTTGCG
>NZ_JAALEE010000027.1:0-5676 GCF_014145265.1 Dietzia sp. CW19
CGCTCCCCCGGCGCGATCCCGACGGCCCGCCCAGTCCCGGGTGCACCGCCCCAAGAAGAAGCGACGGTCGTGAGCCCGCGGCGCCACGCCGCCGACCCGGTTCTGGTGCCCGAGCGCCTCTGGCGGGCGCTGGAGCGCCGGCACACCGAGGCCGTCGACTCGCTGACCACCGACCACCTCGAGCGTCGACGACGAGGCGAGCCGCACCCGGTCGCGGACTTCCTGTTCACCTACTACCGGACGAGCGTCGCCACCGTCCGACGCTGGCATCCCGGCCCGGGGATCATCCTGGAGAACGCCCACCTGACCGAACGGGCGCAGTGGCGCCACTACGAGCGGACCTCCCTGCACGGTCGGTCCGGACTGATCGTGGATCCCACGTCCGTCCTGTCCCGATGCGGCCCCCGCCTGACCCGCGCACGCGAGATCGTCGAGGCCACCGCGTCCAGGCCGGGCGCACTGGGTTGTTTCGGCCTTCACGAGTGGGCCATGCTCTACCGGGGAGGCGACGATGCCGTTCGTCATCCCCGGGTGCCCCTCCGGGTATCCCAGCCACTGATCGACGACGTCGTCGACGGATCCCGGCTGCGGTGCACCCACTTCGACGCACTCCGGTTCTTCACCGAGGCCGCCGTCCCCCTCAACAAGGACGTCCTCACCCGCGCCGAACAGGTCCGCAACGAGCAACCGGCCTGCCTGCACGCCGGTATGGATCTCTACTCGTACGTGGCGGACATGGAGGCCGGCGCCCCCGGCGAGCTCCTGGTGGACACGTTGGCCGCGGCCTTCGACGCCCGCGAGGTCGACATGCGGTCCTCTCCCTATGACCTGTCCGCCTGGGGACTCGACCCGATCCCGGTGGAGTCCCCCGAGGGACGAGCGGTCTTCGTCGCCCACCAGCGCGGATGGGTCGCGCGGACTCAGACGCTCCGCGCCCGGTACCTGGAGGCGGCGCGGGTCCTGGAGGCGACGAACCCCACCTGCCCGGCCGGCGCCGGACGACCGCCGGTCAGGCGGCAACCGCTCCGAACAGCCGCTGGGCCACCTCGGTGATGACGCTCCCGAGCTCGGCGTAGGCGTCGTCACCGGCCGTGGCCGTGCGGAGCACCAGACCCATCGTCCGGCCCGGTGCGGGCTCGACGAACCTCGCGACCCCGATGCCGGGGTCGCGGCTCTCGGACACCACGGCCGACTCCGGCACGATCATCACCCCCAGCCCCCCGGCGACGCACCTCACCGCGGTGGTCAGGGACGCCGCCCGCGACCCACCACGACCCAGGATCGGAGCCGAGACCCGCCGGCACAGGTCGACGGTCTGGTCACGGAGGCAGTGCCCCTCGTCGAGCATCAGCAGTGGGAGATCCACGAGGGCCTCGAGGGAGAGGCCCTCCTGCCCGGCGAGCGGGTGGTCGGCCGGGACGAGGAGAGCGAACGGTTCGGTGTACAGGGGCATACCGATGGCACCCGCGGCATCGGTGGGAAGGGCCATGATCGCGACGTCGATCGCCCCCGAGCGCAACTGCTCGAGCAGTCTGGCGGTCTGATCCTCGACGATCCGTGGCCGCAGATCCGGGAAACGCTCGGTCAGGGCGGGCAGCAGACCCGGCAGCAGGTAGGGCGCCGCCGTGGGGATCACACCGATGCGGACGTCGCCCGACAGCGGCCCCCCGCTACCGGCGGCGATGTCGGCCACCGCGTCCATCGCGCCCACCGCGGCCCGTGCGAACGGGAGGAGCTGGTGCCCGACCGGTGTGACGAGCACCGTCCTGGTACTCCGTTCGACCAGGTGAACCCGGAGTCCCTCCTCCAGAGTCGCCAGGGCCTGGGAGAGCGACGGCTGGCTCATTCCCAGCTCCTCAGCGGCACTGCGGAAGTGGAGACGCTCCGCGACAGCGAGGAACACCCTGAGCTGGGTCACGCTCGGAACGAACCGCTGATTGGCCATGTCGATGAGTGTAGGACGATCAATAGCCCCACGTCGATGATTATTCACCCTCCCCTATGGGTGATCTTCACCTCATTAGGCTTTACCTCTCACTGCGCGTCGGGCATAGTCTCCCCTGCCCGTTCAAGAACGGCCCATAACCCAGGAGGATCACATGGCACTTCTCACCATCGGCGATCAGTTCCCCGACTTCGAGCTCACCGCACTCAAGGGCGGCGACCTCCAGCAGGTCAACGCCCAGCAGCCCGAGGACTACTTCGAGACGATCACCAACCAGTCGTACGCCGGCAAGTGGCGGGTGATCTTCTTCTACCCGAAGGACTTCACCTTCGTCTGCCCCACCGAGATCGCCGCGTTCGGCAAGCTCGACGAGGACTTCCAGGACCGCGACACGCAGGTCCTCGGTGGCTCGATCGACAACGAGTTCGCGCACTTCAACTGGCGCGCGACCAACGACGAGCTCAAGGGTGTCCCGTTCCCGCTCCTGTCGGACATCAAGCACGAGCTGATCCGCGCGCTCGGTGTCGAGAACGCGGACGGGGTCGCCGACCGCGCGACCTTCATCGTCGACCCGGACAACGTCATCCAGTTCGTCTCGGTGACGCCTGACGCCGTCGGCCGCAACGTGGACGAGGTCCTCCGTGTCCTCGACGCCCTCCAGTCGTCCGAGGTCTGCGCCTGCAACTGGCAGAAGAACGACCCGACGAAGAACATCAACAAGATGGACATGCTGCAGGAGGGCATCAAGTGACCATCGAGAACCTGAAGTCCGGGCTCCCTGAGTTCGCGAAGGATCTCAAACTGAACCTCGGCTCCCTGGCGCGCTCGACGGAGCTGTCGCCGCAGCAGCTGTGGGGGACCTTCCTGGCCACCGCCGCGGCGACCCGGTCCGAGACCGTGCTGTCCGAGATCGCCGACGAGGCGCGCGAGCACCTGTCCGACGAGGCGTTCAACGCCGCCCTCGGTGCTGCATCCATCATGGCCATGAACAACGTGGCCTACCGCGCCAAGGAGTTCCTGGGAGACGACTACGCCCAGGTCCGCATGGGCCTCCGGATGAACATCATCGCGAACCCGGGTGTGGAGAAGGCCGACTTCGAGCTCTGGTCCATGGCCGTCTCGACGATCAACGGCTGCGAGAACTGCACCGCCGCGCACGACGACGTCATCCGCAAGGAGGGCATCACCAAGGAGCAGGCCTGGGAGGCGGTCAAGATCGCCGGCACCGTGGCCGGCGTCGCACAGGCTGTCGAGATCCACGCCAACATCTGACACCCTCGTCCGGTCATCGGACCCGGAGCCCCGTCGACATCGTCGACGGGGCTCCACGCATTTCCCCGCCCCGACCGTCGAGTTGGCACTCCCCAAAACGCCCGGACAGGACTAGGTTCGGAGCCAGGCAGGTGGAAGAATCTTTCACACCGACGCGAAGAGATCTGGAGATGCCATGACCACCGGAGGTACCCCGTCAGGAGACGGGAACCCGAACGATCCGACCGGCACCGGCGCCGCCCAACAGAACTGGGGTGGACAGCAGTACGGCGGACAGGGGGACGCACAGGGATACGGCCAGGAGCCCTATCCCGGACAGGGCTACGGCCAGGAGGGCTACGGCCAACAGGCTTATGGCCAGCAGGGATCCGGAGGGCAGGGCTTCGGCCAGCAGCCGTACGGTGACCACGGTTACGGGGCGGGGTACCCCCAGTCCGGCCAGGGGGGCGGGCCGGTGATGACGGGCAGGGTGTCCGCCACCGACGCCATCGGCGCCGGCTGGCAGATGTTCAAGAACAACCCGCTGCCGTGGGTTCTGGTCACGTTGGCGATGTTCCTCGCCAACGGGCTCGCGAGTTCGATATCCAACTCTCAGTCGGCGTCGGTGGCGTTCCTGGGCTCGATACTGGCGATCGCCGTGAGCTTCCTGTTCCAGGCTTTCATCATCCGGGGAGCCCTCCTCGAGGTGGACGGGCACAAGCCGGAGATCGGCGACTTCTTCAAGTTGCAGAACTTCGGGGCGTTCGTCATCGCCGCGATCCTCGTGGCGATCGCGACGTCCATCGGGTTGATCCTCCTCATCATCCCCGGCATCGTGATCGCGTTCTTCCTGTACTGGACCCTCCACTTCGTCGTGGACCGCAACATGACCGCGATCGACGCCATGAAGTCCAGCGTCAACGCGATCAAGTCCGACGCGGGAAACCTGTTCGCTCTCGCGGTGCTCAACATCCTCGTCGTCGTGGCAGGTTTCCTCGCCCTGTTCGTCGGGCTCCTCATCGCGATCCCCGTGGCCACCCTGGCCTCGGTGTTCGCCTACCGCACCATCACGGGCCCGAGCGAGTTCTCGCGGATGGCGACGAGCACGGTCTGACCACCGCGTCACTCGCGCTCGCGGCTGACGGACACGAGCTGGGCAGACGACGGCCCCCGGCGAACTCGCCGGGGGCCGTCGTCCATCCGAGGTGATGCCGTATCGGTCGTGCGTGTCAGTCGTGCGTGGTGGGTTCCCGGGCCTCCGCGGGCTCCCTCTCGTAGACCATCGCGCGCCGCACCGCCCAGATCGTCGCCGCGAACGCCAGCAGCGCGAGCGGCCAGCCCATCGCGATGCGGGCGGCCCCGAGCCAGTTGACCTCGTCGTTCAGGTAGAGCGCGTACTGCAGCACTGCGCGTATCGCGAAGAGCCCTGCCCAGATCCACGTGGCGACGGCGTACCACCGACGCGCTTTCGGGTGACGGCGCCAGGACATCCCTTTTCCGTCGAGCAGGCCCCAGATCACCCCGACGAGTGGCCACCGCGCGAGCGCGGACAGGGCGAACACCCCGCCGTACACCGCCTGCGTGATGATCCCGTAGAGGAAGTATCCCTTCGCGCTTCCGGTGCGCCAGGCGATCAGGACACCGATCGCGACCCCGAAGAAGCCGGAGATCGCCGGCTGGGGGTTCTCCCGTCGGACCAGTGACCACGCCAGCATGGCGACCGCCACCCCGAGCGCCGCCCAGATCGCCACCGTCAGTCCCCAGAAGCCGTTGACGGGGACGAAGGTCAGGATGGGGATCGACGAGTAGACCAGGCCGCGGACGCCACCCATCTGCTCGAGCAGCGAGGCGTCCGGGTCACCGAACGCGGACTTCCGCTTACCTCCCGCGCTCTCCGGGGGCACTTCTCCGGTGGACTGCTCGCCGGCCCGCTCAGACTCGGTCACACTTCTCCTCCGCGTGTAGCGCCCGGTTGCCCACTGAGCAATTCGTAACGTGGATTGAACATGATCTTCTGGCCGGACCGGACGCCGATACGCCCGGTCACCTTGACGAAGCGGCCGGTGTCGATACCCGGGATCGAACCACGTCCCAGCCAGCACACGTCCACCGCACCCGTACCGTCGTACACCTCGGCGGTCACCCCGAGGAACCGCTCTCCCCTTCCGGACAGGACTGTGCGCACGCGCCCGGCCAGGGTGACCATCTGCCCTCTCCGGGCGTCCTCGACGGGCGAGCAGCCGATGCCCTGAACCGCACCGGCCAGGTCCACCGCGTCGAGCGATTCGAGCGGCGCGGTCAGCCGAGCCGAGAGACCACGGAACATCCGGGTGACGGGCATGGCTCCCCTCTCAGCGCGTCGGTCGGTCAGAGATCGTCGGTGGAGCGGAGCCGGTCCATGGCGCTGCCGTCCCTGCGGGGCCGGGACTCCGGCTGCCGAGGCTGTTCCCGGGTGGGGGTCGGGCTCGGGGCCGGGGCCG
>NZ_JAALEE010000293.1:0-1329 GCF_014145265.1 Dietzia sp. CW19
GGTCAGGGCCACGTCCTGCACGGTGAACCCGGCGTCGGTGGCCTCGGCACGCAGTAGATCGCCGGCCTCCCCGGCGACCACGCCCACCAGGCCCGTGCCCTCCTCGTCCAGCCACACGCCGCCGAAGGAGTCGCGGAACGCCTTCTCCCACCGTGGGCGGGATTCGGCCAGTCGCTCACCGATCCCGGCCTGGTCCAGGAACTGCTCGGGGGTCAGTCCGAGATCCCGGCGCAGGGCCTCGACCAGCGAGGTCAACTGCGATCCGAGGGCCGCGTCGAGGGCGGGGAGCGCCTGCGTCGTCGAGGGCGCCGTGGGGGCGGGAGCAGGGGCGGGGGCCGCGCCGGCGGGAGCCGCGGTGACGACCAGGGCCGCGGCGGCGGTGAGGACGGCGAACTTCGAGGTGGTGCGCATGGTGGCCTTCCGTGATGCACGGTGGACGACTTCAGGTCGACCAGTTGAGGCCAAGATTACGGAGATGTGATTACTGAGTCCAGTGTGACACGTGTGATTAGTGGGATTGATGTGTCATGACGCGCCGACCTGGAGTCCCGGGAAGCGGGCCGAGATCGCACCGACGGTCACCCCGACCATCGTGGGGACCCCGCCGCGGAGGGCAAGCTCGGTCCGCGCCACCTCGCAACTCGGGTAGGGCTGGTCGTTGGTGTCGAAGGCGTTGGAGAGGCTCGTCACGGCCACCGCGCGGGTCTCGGAGAAGACCACGCCGCCGCTGTCGCCCGCGATCGCGCACAGCTCGATCGCGACGTTCCTGACTCCACCCGGGGTCGCCGAGTCGATCCCGGACACCTTCCCGCACGTGTAACCGGTCCGCTGACCGTACTTGCACAGGATCTGCCCCCTCACCGGGGACTGAGTGCCCGACAGCGGGAGGGGGCGCGCACCGTCGGCCAGGACGTGGGAGTTCCGGAAACGGGGATCGTCCTCGGGGTCGACGGTGATCAGTGCGGCGTCGAGGGCCTCGTCGGCCTCGGTGGACGTGAACGCCCCGAGCCTCGGCGAGCCGGCGCTCTCGGAGACCGTGCCGGGCCGGAACACGGACCGCCCCGTCGCGGGGTCCGTGAAGGAACTGCAGTGGGCCGCGGTGATGTTGACGACCCGTCCGTCGCGGATTCCGTTGAACCCGAGGGAGCACCAGTTGGCGACGGTGCGGGAGGGGGACAGGACGTACAACCGGGTTCCGCCCACCATGGAGTTCGGCAGCAGGGTGCCGGGGTCCGGGATCGTGGGGCTCTGGGTGCCGGGCAGCGTCGCCGTCCCCGACCCGACCGACCCCTGGGCGGGACGGAAGCCGGCGATGCGGACGCCCGCCCC
>NZ_JAALEE010000294.1:0-2773 GCF_014145265.1 Dietzia sp. CW19
CGCGCCACCCCGGGATCGGGGCGGCGCGCGCAGTCGTCGGCCGCGCCGGTCGGGTGGCGACGGGTCAGGCGTCGTGGATGATCACGCCGCGCATGATCTTGCCGTCCTGCAGATCCCGGTAGCCCTCGTTGACCTGCTCGAGCGAGTAGGTGGTGGTGATGAGCTCGTCCAGCTTGAGCTTGCCCTCGTCGTACAGGCGCAGCAGCTTGACGATGTCGTACTGCGGGTTGGCCGAACCGAACAGGGTGCCCGTGATGGTCTTGCCGAACAGCGCCATCACGGTGCCGCTGACCTGGACGGTCTTGTCGGTCATGTTGCCCAGGCCGGTGATCACCACGGTGCCACCTTTGCCGATCACGTCGAAGGCGCTCGAGACGACCTGCTCGTCGACGGTGCCCACCAGGATGAGCGCCTGGTCCGCCATCTGGCCCCAGGTGAGCTTCTCCACCTCGGCGTGGGCCTCGGCGGCGTCGGCGAACGCGTGGGTGGCGCCGAACTTGAGGGCCTCGTCGCGCTTGAACTGGACGGGGTCCACCACCACGACGTGGCGGGCCCCCGAGTGGACGGCGCCCTGGACGGCGTTGATGCCGAGCCCGCCGATGCCGTAGATCACCACGGTGTCGCCCTGGCGCACGTTGCCCGCATAGGTGGCGGTGCCCCAGCCGGAGGGCACGCCGCAGCCCACCAGGACGGCCTTGTCGAGCGGCAGCCAGTCGTCGACCTTGACCACCGAGTGCTGGGAGATCACCGAGCGCTCGGAGAAGGTGCCGAGCATGCACATGGCACCGAACTCCTTGCCGCCCGAGCGGAAGCGGAAGGTGCCGTCGGGCATGTGCCCCTCGAGGATCGTGGCACCCATGTCGCAGAGGTTCTGTCGCCCGGTCGAGCAGTACCGGCAGGTGCCGCAGTTGGGGATGAAGGAGCACACCACGTGGTCGCCCGGCTTGACCTTGGTGACGCCCACGCCCACGGCCTCGATGACGCCGGCGCCCTCGTGCCCGCCGACGATCGGGAAGCGCGGCGGGAGCGAGCCGTCGGACAGGTGCAGATCGGAGTGGCACAGGCCTGCGGCCGTGTACTTGATCAGGACCTCGCCGGGGCCGGGATCGTCCAGGTCGAGCTCGATGATCTCGAACGGCTGGTGGAGGTCGAACAGTACTGCTGCCTTGGTCTTCACGGCGGTGTTCCTTTCGGGGGAGCGGGTGATCGGAAGTGGAGAGGGGGTGTGGACGGGGCGGGGGGGCAAGGGGTGTGGGACGACAGGAGAGGTCGCAGAGAAGGGGAGTCGCCGGCGTCCCCGGACGAGTCACGGGGACGCCGGGTCCCGGTCCCGGGGGTCGGAGGGAGTCCGACCCGGACCAGGTCAGAGCTGGATGTTGACCGACCTGGTCTGCGTGTAGAGGTCCAGTGCACCCTGGCCCAGCTCGCGGCCCCAGCCGGACTGCTTGAACCCGCCGAACGGCATGGCGGTGTCGAAGCCGTTGTACTGGTTGACCCAGACCGAGCCCGCGTGGAGGCGGCTGGCGACCTTGTGGGCCTTGGAGATGTCCTTCGTCCACACCCCGGCGGCCAGGCCGTAGATCGAGTCGTTGGCCTGCCGGACCGCGTCGTCGACGTCGGTGAACCGCAGGGCCGAGACGACGGGGCCGAAGATCTCGTCCGTCACCACCCGGTGGTCGGGCTCGACGTCCACGAACACGGTCGGCTGGACGAAGTAGCCGGTGTCGCCGTGTCGGCCGCCGCCGGTGAGGGCCCGCCCGCCGTCCTCGATGCCGGCGCGGAGGTAGTAGGAGACCTTGTCGAACTGGTCCTCGTCGACCAGCGGGCCGAGCTCGGTGGCGGGGTCCAGGCCGTGTCCGATGGTGGCCTGGGCGGCGGCGTCGGCGACGGCCTGCGTGAACTTCTCGTAGATGGAGTCCTCGACGTACAGGCGGGTGCCGGCGGTGCAGGCCTGGCCGTGGTTGAACATCCACGCGGCCACGGATCCGGCGACGGCGGCGTCGAAGTCGCAGTCGGCAAAGACGATGTTGGCGCTCTTGCCGCCCAGCTCGAGGGAGACCTTCTTGAGGTTGCCCTTGGCGGCGTCGACGATCAGCTTGCCCACCTCGGTGGAGCCGGTGAAGGCCACCTTGTCCACGTCGTCGTGGGCGGAGATCGCGGCGCCGGCGTCGCCGAAGCCGGTGACGATGTTGACCACGCCGGCGGGCACGCCGGCCTCGGCGATGACCTCGCCCAGCAGCAGCGCGGTCAGCGGAGTCTGCTCGGCCGGCTTGAGGACCAGGGTGTTGCCGGTGGCCAGGGCGGGGGCGAGCTTCCACGCCGCCATGAGCAGCGGGAAGTTCCAGGGGATGATCTGGCCGCACACGCCCACGGGGACGCGCTGGGTGTAGGCGTGGAACTGCTTGTCGCCGGCGAACGGCATCGACACGTTGACCGTGGAGCCCTCGATCTTGGTGGACCAGCCGGCGTAGTAGCGGAACACGTCGGCCGCCCACGCCACGTCCACGGCGGTGGCGATCGCGACGGACTTGCCGTTGTCCAGGGCCTCGATCTGCCCGAACAGCTCGGCCTTGGCGTCCAGCAGGTCGCCGATGCGCCACAGGATCTGCTCGCGCTGGTTGGGCTTCATGGTCGCCCACGCGCCGTCGTCGAAGGCGCGGCGCGCGGCGGCGACGGCCCGGTCGACGTCCTCGGGTCCGCCGTGCGCGACCTGGGTGATCTCGGCGCCGGTGGCGGGGTCGTAGGTGCCGAAGGTGCGGCCGTCCGCCGCGTA
>NZ_JAALEE010000295.1:0-4053 GCF_014145265.1 Dietzia sp. CW19
CCGAACGCCGCGCCGACGCCCTGCTGGCGCTGGTGTGCGGCGACAGCCTGCACGCCGGTGGCCAGGGCCGACCCACTGCGCCGTTGCGACCCAAGATCACCGTGATCGGTCCCGGCAACGCCGGCGCGGGTGGCAACGGCGCGGGTGGCAACGGCGCCTGCGACGACGACGGGGTTCGGGTGGAGTTCACCCGCACCGGCGAGGCGGCGCTGCAGGCCCTACTGGACATGCTCGTCACCAGCGACGGAGCCAGCTTCGAGAAGGTCGACCCCCGTATCGGCGCCGCCGACGACGCCCGCCGCGCCCTGAGGTACCGGCCCGGTGCCGAGTTGGCCCGCCGCATCAGGCTGCGCGACGGTACCTGCCGCCATCCCGGCTGTGCGGTTCCGGCCGATGACTGCGACATCGATCATGTCCGCCCCTTCGACCACGCCGACCCCGCCCGCGGCGGACCCACTGAAGAGTGCAATCTGATGTGTCTGTGTCGGCGCCATCACCGGTTCAAGACGTTCTCCGACTGGATCTACGACCTGGCGCCCGATGGCACCCTCACCGTCATCACACCGGACGGGGCGACCATGACGACCCGACCATCCGGGCCGCTCGGGGTCTACCGCCGCGAGCACGCCCGCAATGAATCCCGCGCCTGGGACAGACAACAACAGCGCAACCCGGACCCGACCATCACAGGAGGGGAGACGCGCCCGGAGCCCACCTACTGGACTCGCCGTGCGGCCCGCCTGAGCGCCGAGCGTGCCCGCGCAACCGGCCCGGTCGACACCCGGCCCGGCGGCCAGAGCCGCTGGTGGAAGCGCAACGCACCGGTCTTCAGCACGGTCGAACACGAGGTCGAGGCCCTGCTCGACGACATCCTCGACCCGCCCCCCTTCTGACCCGCCTCCCTTCTGACCCGTCGCCTCTCCGGCGTGGGCGGGCGGGAGAACCCGTCAGACGAACCTGCGGCTGACCTTCTCCGGCAGAAGCGTCAGCAGTGGGCCGATCGCCTTCCAGGGCTTGGCCGGGACGAGCGCACGAGTGGGCTCGGCGTCAATCGTCCTGACCAGCGCGTCGACGCCCTCGTCGAATTCGGTCATCAGCGAGGTCTTGACCGACCGGTTGATGTCGGTGCGGATGTACCCGGGAAGGATGTCGGTGACCTTGATGCGGCTGCCGGCGCTGTCGAGCTCGGCGTGCAGACCCTGCGCCAGCGAGGAGACGAACGCCTTGGTGGCGCCGTACGTGTTCTGGGCCTTGGGCATGCCGCGCAGCGAGCTCACGGACGAGATGAACACCAGGTGCCCCTCGCCCCGCGCGTGCATCAGCTCCATCGCGGCCTCCGCCTGGTTGAGGGTGCCGATCACGTTGACCATGGCGGTCTCCCGGTTGGCGTGCGCCTTCCCCGTACCGATGGACGCCCCCTTGCCCAGCCCTGCGTTGAGGACGAAGCGGTCGATCCCGCCGAGCTCCGCGTCGAGCTCGCCGAACACCCTCTCCACCGCGTCGCCGTCGGCCACGTCGAGCTCGCGGACCGCCACCGTGATCGACGGGTTGGCCGCCAGCAACTCGGCTCGGAGTTCCTGGAGCCGGTCGAGACGCCGGGCGCACAGCGCCAGATTCCTGCCCTGTGCGGCCCAGCGACGGGCCATCCCCTCGCCGAGACCCGCGCTGGCGCCGGTGATCAGGATCGTGTTGCGGTCGGTCACAGCTTCTCCTCCGTTGGCGATGGCCCCAGTGTGGCACGCGCCGGCTGACACGACGGGCAGCGGTAGGCGATGCGATCGAGTGAATCGCTCGGCTCGTCCGGGTCGGCGAGACCACCCAGTCGGAACGTCTCCACCTCGGTCCCGCACCTGCGGCACGGCTTGCCGTCCCGCCCGTACACCCACAACTCCCGCCCGCGTCGCGTGTCCCCGGTGGTCACCCGGACCGCGCGATCGGCGTTGGCGAGGAGCATCCGCCGGGCGAGCACGACCACGGCGCGCAGATCAGGCACCGACTCCACCGGCTCCCGCGGGTCGAGGCCCCGCAGGAAACACAGTTCGGCGCGGTACACGGTGCCGATGCCGGCGAGATTGCGCTGGTCCAACAGTGCCTCCCCGATCGTCCGGGACGGCCGCTCGCCGATCCGCCGGAGCACCTCCGCGACGCTGGCGTCCGGGTCCCAGTCCCGCCCCAGCAGGTCGGGACCGAGATGCTCGACCGCCCGGTCGGCCTCGGCGGGATCCAGCGCGCGCAGCAACCCGAGCTCGGTGCCCACCACCTCGACGTCGTCGGCGCGCAGGAGCATCCGGACGGTGTGCGCTGGGAACCGCCACCGCTCCCCCGCCTTGTGGATGTGGATGCGGCCTTCCATCTTCAGGTGGATATGGAGGGTGACCGGGTCCCGACCCTGCGCGTCGGGGCCGACGACGACGAAGAGGTGCTTCCCCCGGGACCGGGCGGCCACCACGGTCCTGCCCCGCAGATCCACGGCCGCGAATCTGGGAACCCTGAGCTCGGTCCTGTCCAGGGTCCGCCCGGCCAGCGCACGGTGGACCTTCGCGGCCGCCCTGTAGACGGAATCGCCCTCCGGCACCGTTGACTCCTCTGCCCGCTGTCCGATCTACCGCTCTCCGAGTGTGCGCACCATGGTGCCCTGAACCGCCCCGGGCTGCCGGGTTCACCATCCCGGTTGTCGACACTCCACGACGCCGGCGGTCTCGAGCTGCACTGTCGCATGCTCGATGCCCTGGCCCTCCCGCAGGACGCGTCGCGCCTCGTCGAGGACTCCGGAGTGGGGCACTCCGGGGGCGGTCACGAGGTGGACGGTCCCCACGTCCATCCCCGAGGTCAGCGTCCACAGATGCAGGTCGTGCACCTCCTCGACGCCGCGTACCGACGCGAGTTCGGACTCCACCGCTGCGGGGTCGACCCCGGCGGGCGCGTGCTGGGCGAGCACCGTGACGACCTGTCTACCGAGCATGACCGCGCGGACGACGATGAACACGGCGATCGCCACGGCCACCACGAGGTCCCACACCGTCGAACCCGTCGCGCGGATGAGCAGCGCGGCCGCGATCACCCCCACCGATCCGGCCGCGTCGGCCATCACCTCGAGATACGCACCCCGCACCGCGAGACTCTCGGAGGATCCACTGCGCAGAAGGAGCAGCGAGATGATGTTGACGACCAACCCCAGTCCGCCGACGAGCAACATGGTTCCGGTGGCGACGGGGGCGTCCGACCCGAGCCGCCTGAACGCCTCGACAAGCACGTAGACGCCCATGCCGGACATGATGAGCACCGCCAGACCGGAGGCGAAGATCTCCACGCGATAATGGCCGAACGTGCGTCTCCCGGAACGGTCCGGCCGTGACGCGATCACCGTCGCCGCGAGCGCCGCGCCCAGCGCCACCACGTCCGCCGCCATGTGGCCGGCGTCGGAGAGCAGGGCCAGGGAGCCGGAGATGAGGCCCGCGACCAGCTCGACCACGAAGAACACCACGGTCAGAACGAAGGCGCACGCCAGTCTGATCCGATACCGCGCGCCGGCGTGACCGGTCGGGCGGGCGTGGCCGGAGCTGTGCGCGTGACCGGAACTGTGCGCGTGGCCGGAACTGTGCGCGTGGCTCCCGTGTGCGTGCCCGACCCCCATCTGATTCCCCTCCCGCTGACATATGCATTGATGCGCATATCTTAACTCGTCAGAACGGTTCACTCAACGCCGGATGCGCAGCCCCTTCGGGGTGGCACCGAACCCGGCGTTCTCGAAGGCGGCCGCGACGGGCGAGGTGTGGACGGGTTCGCCGGCGAGGGTGGTGACGGTCAGCGGGCCGACGGCACCTGATCGCACGACTGCGGCCAGCGCGGACGCGGCGAGCGGCACGGCCTCGGCCCGGTCGTCCAGCACGAGGACGGTCCGGCCGCCGCGTTCGACGAACAGGACACACAGCCCGTCGACCAGCACGACGAGCGCACCGGCCTTCCTGCCGGGACGGTGCCCAGATCCGCCCTCCGCAGAAGGTGGCCAGGGCAGCGCGGCGCCGTACGGGTTGGCCGGGTCCGTGGCGGCGA
>NZ_JAALEE010000296.1:0-1935 GCF_014145265.1 Dietzia sp. CW19
CGGGTCCTGCGGCCCGCCGACGCCGCGACGCAGGTTCTCGGCGGCGTGCCCGAGGTACACCAGGTGCCCGCCGGGGCGCAGCCATCCGCCGGCGTTGCGCAGGACGCGGGTGAGGCTCTCCATCTCGAGGTGGAGGAACCCGATGACGACGAGGTCCACGGACTCCTCCGGTGACCAGGTGGTGGCGTCGCCGACCACCCAGTCGACGCTGCCGCTGCGGCCGTCGTCGGAGTCCCTGGCGCGGGCCTGGTCGATCGCGACCTCGGAGAAGTCGACCGCCGAGACCTGCCACCCGTGTGCGGCCAACCATCGCGCGTGCCTGCCGTCGCCGCACGCCAGGTCCACGGCGGTGTCCACGGGCAGACCGGCGTCCTCGGCGCCCGTCACCTCCGCGACGATGCGTGCTGCGGGGGTGGTGCCCCACACGTCGGGCTGGGCGAGGTATCGGGCGTTCCAGTCGGAGGCGTCCACGTGCGGCGGTCCTTTCGGTACTGCTTCTCGATGCTGCTTCTGGGTGGTACTGCTTCTGGGGATACTGCTTCTGATCAATGGAATTCTGCGTGGCGCCGCGTCTCGGCGGTGCTGCACCCGGGTGTGGCCGGGGCGGCGGGGGCGACTCGATTCAGGGGCGCCGGAGCCACCGCAGGTGTTCGTCGTCGCCCTGCAGCTCCAGTCTCCTCCACAGGACGCTGCCCGGCACGGCCTGGCTGGGGTGACACTCCACGGCGGCCAGTTGCGCCGTGCGGTCGACGGTCAGCACCAGGTCGATCTCGTCGCCGGTCCGCCCGAGGAATCCGGCGTATCCCTCGGCCGCGAGTCTCCCGCAGATCTCCTCCGGGAGGGTCCACGCCACCACGGGGAGCCCGTGCCGGTCGGCCACCCTGGTGGCCGCGGCGGTGGCCGCCACGTGGTCCGGGTGACCGCTGATCCCGGTGGAGTCGAAGACGACGAGGCCCTCGGGCCGGGTCCTGTCCAGTGCACGCTCGACCTCGTCGTCGAGCACGGACGACCCGAGGTCTGCCAGGCCACCGTCGGGCAGGTCGCGCAACGTGACCCGCCTCGCCCCGAGGGCGTCCGCCGCGGCGCGTAGTTCGTGTTCCCGGATCCGTGAGAGGTCGCCCTCGACGCCGTGGAGCGTGGAGGCCTCGCCCCTGGTCAGGCAGAGGACGTCCACGCCCGCGCCGCCGTCGGCGAAGGTCGACAGCACGGCGCCGAGGCCGAACGACTCGTCGTCGGGGTGGGCGACCACGGCCAGAACTGAACCCCAGTTCGGCAGTCCGCTCGTCTCCTTCATCGCCCCGGCCCTCCCCATTACTGTTGTCGGTGGATTCGCGTTCCGGGTCCGTTGGATACCCGGTACCGTATCTTCCCATGGATACCTCCCGCGAACGGACCGATGTCTCGCTCTTCGCCCGCGCGTGGGTGGTGGCCAGCCCCGTGCTCGAGCGCGTCGGGCTCGCGAAATCTCGGCGACGTCTGGTCTCGGGCCTGTCGGGAACCGTGGTGGAGGTGGGCGCGGGCAGCGGGGTGACCTTCGAGCACTATCCGCCGGAGGTCACCAGGGTCGTGGCGATCGAGCCGGACCCCCACCTGCGCGCGCACGCGCACCGGTACGCGGAACACGCGAGGGTCCACGTCGACGTCGTGGACTCCGTGGCGGAATCCCTCCCACTCGCCGACGGCGAGGCCGACGCCGTGGTGTTCGGACTCGTCCTGTGCACCGTCCCCGATGTCCCGGCGGCCCTCGCCGAGGCCCGGCGAGTCCTGGCGCCGGACGGCGAGCTGCGGCTGCTGGAACACGTCCGGGCCGAGGGGCTGCTGGGTCGCGTGGCCGACCGGATAGCCCCCGTGTGGAGCCGGGTGGGCGGGGGGTGTCAGCCGAACCGGGAGACCGGGAGGAGCCTCGCGGAGGCGGGGTTCGACGTGTCCGGCCTC
>NZ_JAALEE010000297.1:0-2279 GCF_014145265.1 Dietzia sp. CW19
AGGCGGGCGCGCCCGCCGCCGGGGCCTGCTCGACCGCGGGCGCCGCCTCCCCGTCCCGGAAGGTCACCGGGGTGAACGTCTCGTTGGCGCCGTTGCGCACGCCGTGCGCGCCCCACGTGAGGAAGCCGCAGGTGACCTTGGTGCAGTCGATGCTCTTGCCGCCGGCGCCGGTGAAGGTGGGGCCGGGGACCGTGAGGTTCACCCGGAACGACCCGTCCGACCCCATCGTCGCCTGGGCTTCTCCCGACGTCGACGAGCCGGGAAAGGCGACAAAGGCCTGGAAGCCCTGGTTACTGCGCGACTGCTCGTCGGGGACGTAGTCGTAGGTCCGGCCGGTCGCGCCGCCCTGGGACGGCCCCCACCCTGACCCGTTGACCCACCCGAAGCCGATGTACACGCCACCGAATCCGCCCTCGACGGCCTGGAAACCCGAGCCCGACACGGTGAACCCGGTCCGGCCCGAGGTCGACGCCACCGCCCCGCCCAGTGAGCTGGACGCCGTCAGTCGTGCGGCGGCGTTCGCCGGCGCGTCGGCCAGGACGGCGAGCGTCGACGTACCGAGCAGCGCCAGCGCCAGGACGGCGAGCATCCGCATCGCGGACGCCCGCATCGTTGATGACCGGGTGTGAATCACGTGAACTCCTTGACGAGGGCCGACCCGAGTGTCGCCGGGAACGCGGGCTCCGCCGGCGTCCGGGCGGTGCGGAATCGACGTCGATCCGGGGTGACCAACAGGTCCCCGGTGACGGGATGACGGTCGACGAGAACCGGCTGCTGATAGACCTCTTCCACCAGCTCGGCGGTGAGGACCCGGTCGGGTGGCCCCTCGGCACGGATCCGACCCCCGGAGATCATGACGAGCCGGTCGGACCACGCGGCGGCCAACTCCAGGTCGTGCAGGACCACCACCACCGCCCCGCCGGCGTCGGCCACGGTCCGGGCCAGCTCCAGGACGATCTCCTGATGGCGCAGGTCCACCGCGGCGGTGGGTTCGTCGAGGAGCAGCACTCCGGCCCGCTGGGCGAGCGCCCTCGACAGTGAGGCGCGCGCCTTCTCTCCACCGGACAGGGTCGGGAAGGTCCGGGACCGCAGCGAGGAGGTGTCGGTGGCGGCCAACGACTCCTCGATGATCTCCTCGTCGTCGTTCCCCTCGGGCAGCGCTGCCCAGGGGGCGCGCCCCATCGCGACGATCTCCCGCACGGTGAAGGGGAAGGCGACCGAGTTGGCCTGGGTGAGCAGGGCCCGGCGGCGGGCGAGGTCGCCGAGACGCCACCGGTGCAGATCGGTGCCGTCGAGCACCGTGCGGCCGGAGTCCGGGTCGGTGTCCCCCGCCACCACGCCGAGCAGCGTGGACTTGCCCGCACCGTTGGGGCCCACCAGCGCCAGCACCTCGCCTGCGTAGACCTCCAGGTCGACCGCGTCGAGCAGGGTCCGGCCACCGATTCGTACCGTGACGCGTTCGGCGGACAGCACCGGTACGCGTGACCCGGTGACGCTCATCCCCAGCCCCCTGCGGTGCGACGGGTGCGGTGGAGGAGCCAGAAGAAGAACGGTCCGCCGACGGCGGCCGTCACCATCCCCAGTGGCAGCTCCGCGTAGTTCACGGCGGTGCGGGCGAGCAGGTCGGCCGCCAGCAGACACACCGCACCACCCAGCGCCGACGCCGGAAGCAGCAGTCGGTGGCCCGGCCCGGCGATCATGCGGACGAGATGCGGCACCACCAGGCCGACGAACGCGACGATGCCGCAGAAGCTCACCGCAGCGGCCGTGAGCAGGCCGACCAGCAGGATCGAGAAGACACGCAACCGCTCCACGTTGACGCCCAGGTGGCGGGCCGGGCGCTCTCCGAGCGCGAGCAGGTCCAGAGGTCGCGCCAGACGCGCTGCCAGGACCAGCCCGAGCAACGCCAGAGGCGCCACCACCAGGACGTGCTCCCACCGGCTGCCGTTCAGGCTTCCCAGTTGCCAGAACACGATCTCCTCGCGGGCCTGGGTGTCCCCGAGGAACATGAGCAGCGCGAGCGCGGCTCCGGCGACGGCGTTCACGGCGATGCCGGTGAGGACCAGCGTGACCACCTCGGTCCTGCCGTTGCTCCGGCTGAACAGGTACACCGCGGTGGTGGTGATGATGCCGGCGACGAAAGCGCAGACGACGCTGGTCCAGGCACCGAAGGCGGTCAGCCCGAACACGATCGCCGCCGCGGCGCCCACGGCCGCCCCGGCGGACACCCCCACCACGCTGGGCTCGGCGAGCGGGTTGCCGAACGCGCCCTGCATGAG
>NZ_JAALEE010000298.1:0-5342 GCF_014145265.1 Dietzia sp. CW19
GGAGACACGGGGGTGGGCGGCAGGGGGACGGACGGCACGACGCTAGGCGCCCGGGCCCACGTTGCGGGATTCCCGGGTGCGCAGCTGCCGCACGTAGGAGTCGGGGGCACCCGCGCACTCGGCCGCGTCCGCCAACAATCCGAGGTAGCGCGCCGACGGCAGGCCCCCCTCGAAGGCGTCCATGACGTACAGCCAGACCAGCTCGGTGCCCTCGGCCGCGGTGGGGGAGGGCGAGGCGACCGCGAACTCGGACTCCTGGGCCCCCAACGGGGGGCCGGGGGGGACGGTGGGACGGCGCTCCACCCGGACCCGGATCTTCCGGGCCGGGATCCGGTCCGTGCCCTCCCATCGGTCGAGGGCGCGGGCATCCTCGTCGGGGACGTCGTAGAGCACCACGAACACCCTCGACTCGGGGTCCTCGACCACGGTGGCCACGGCGCCCTCCCACGTGGGGTCCTCGCCCGCGAAGGTCAGGCGCCACCCCTCCAGCCAACCGGTTCCGGCGAACGGGGAGTGCGGCGCGCGGGCGTTCATCTGTTCGGGATGCATGTTGGTCCCGTACGCGGCGTAGAGAGGCACGGCGACCAGAGTAGTCCCTGGCGCCGGGTGTGGCCCCGGCGTCCTCCGGCCGCGTGCCGCCGGTTCGACTACCGTGTACGGCGGACGCGACGCGGTCCACCACAGTGGCCCGCGGCGCCCGGCCCCGACCCCGTGACCCGTGGAGGACCACCTGTGACCCAGCGCATCATCATCATCGGCGGCGGACCCGCCGGTTACGAGGCCGCGCTGGTGGCCGCGCAGTACGGTGCGGACGTCACGATCGTGGACGCCGAGGGGATCGGCGGCAACTGCGTGCTGACCGACTGCGTGCCGTCCAAGACGTTCATCGCCACCACGGGTGTGCGCACCGACATGCGTCGCGCCGAGGAGATGGGCGTCGAGATGCACTTCGACCCCACCGCGTACCGGCTCGGCCAGGTCAACGGTCGGGTCAAATCCCTGGCCCGCGCCCAGTCCGCCGACATCAGGTCCCAGCTCCAGCGCGAGGGCGTGCGACTGCTCTCGGGGACCGCGCGACTGCACGACTCGCAGCCGGGCATGGCGTCGCACCGCGTCCACGTGTCGCTGGACGGCGGCCGGGAGAAGATCCTCGACGCGGACGTGGTCCTGGTCGCCACCGGGTCCAACCCGCGCATCCTCTCCGGCGCCGAGCCGGACGGGGAGCGGATCCTGACCTGGCGGCAGCTCTACGACCTCACCGAACTCCCCTCCCACCTGGTGGTCGTGGGTTCCGGTGTGACCGGCGCCGAGTTCGTCTCCGCGTTCACCGAGATGGGCGTCAAGGTCACCATGGTGTCCAGCCGCGACCGTGTGCTGCCCCACGAGGACGCCGACGCGGCGCTGGTGCTGGAGGAGGCGCTCAGCGAGCGTGGCGTCTCGCTGGTCAAGCACGCGCGTGCGGACGCGGTCGAACACCACGAGGACGGGATCATCGTCCGACTGGGCGACGGCCGGACCGTCAAGGGTTCGCACGCCCTGATGTGCGTCGGTTCGGTTCCCAACACCGGCGACCTCGGGCTGGAGAGCGCCGGCATCGAGGTCCAGCGCAGCGGTCACATCAAGGTCGACCGCGTCTCGCGGACCACCGCCGCCGGCATCTACGCGGCGGGCGACTGCACCGATCTGTTCCCGTTGGCCTCCGTCGCGGCGATGCAGGGCCGGATCGCGATGTACCACGCGCTGGGCGAGGGGGTCAGTCCCATCAAGCTCCGCACCGTGGCCTCGGCGGTGTTCACACGGCCCGAGATCGCCACCGTGGGAATCTCCCACGCGCAGATCGAGAGCGGTGAGGTCCCCGCCCGCGTCGAGGTGTTCCCGCTGGCGGGCAATCCGAGGGCCAAGATGCGCAGTCTGCGCCGCGGTTTCGTCAAGCTGTTCTGCCGCCCCGCCTCGGGTGTGGTCATCGGAGGGGTGATCGTGGCGCCGACCGCCTCCGAGCTCATCCTGCCCGTCTCCGTGGCCGTGCGGAATCAGCTCACCGTGGGTGACCTCGCGGGGTCGTTCTCCGTCTATCCCTCGATGACCGGGTCGATCACCGAGGCCGCCCGGCAGCTCATGCGGCACGACGACCTGGACTGATCCCGGGCCGGTGGACCGGCCTGAGCGCCAGGATAAGTTTAGGCTAAGCTCACACCCGGTGCCCGTGACGCGGCACCGGGACTGTGAGGGAGGAACCGTGATGATGCGACGCCGCCTGGCCGCGATCGCCGCTGCCGGTTCGCTCGTGGTGGGTCTGGCGGCCTGCACCACGGACGGCGCCGGAGACGACTCGGACGCGTTGGTGGTCTACTCGGGCCGCAGCGAGAACCTCGTCGGCCCGCTGCTGGCCCAGATCGAGGAGAACACCGGCATCGACCTGGAGGTGCGGTACGCGAGCACCCCCGAGATGGCGGCGCAGATCGCCGAGGAGGGCGAGGCCAGCCCGGCCGACATCTTCTTCTCCCAGGACGCCGGCGCGCTGGGCGCGTTGTCCAAGGAGGGCCTGCTCACGCGGCTCGACGAGGCGACGGTCGCACAGGTCCCCGCCGAGTACCGGGCCACCGACGGGACGTGGGTCGCCACGAGCCTCCGCGCCCGTGTCCTGGTCTACGACTCCGAGGTGCTCGAGGAGTCCGAGGTGCCGGACACCATCGACGCCCTCACCGAGCCGGAGTGGCGGGGCAAGGTCGGCTACGCCCCCACCAACGCCTCGTTCCAGTCGTTCGTCACCGGGCTGCGGGTCGACCGCGGCGACGAGGCGGCCGAGCAGTGGCTCCGCGACTTCCTGGCCAACGAGCCGAGGACCTACGACAACAACGTGGCCCTCCTCGAGGCCGCCGACACCGGCGAGGTCGAGCTCGGGCTCACCAACCACTACTACTGGTACAACACCGCCCAGGAGAAGGGCGAGGAGAACATGCGGGCCCGGGTCCACTACCTGACCAAGGGCGACCCCGGCGCACTGGTCAACGTGGCCGGCGTCGGCGTGCTGGCCTCCACGGACCGGCCCGAGGACGCCCTGCGCGTGGTGGAGGAACTCCTCGGCGAGCAGGCCCAGCTCTACTTCCTCGAGGAGGACAGCGAGTACCCGGTGGTGCCGGGCATCACCTCGGAGGCCGTCGGCCTGCCCCCCCTCGAGACCCTGGGAGGCCCCGACATCGACCTCGGGGACCTCGACGGGCTCGAGCAGACCCAGCAGATGCTCACGCGCGTGGGCATGATCTGACGGGTCCGTCATAGACGTCCGTTCCCGTCTGCGTGGCGGTCGCCCCCTCCTCGGGGTGGCCGCCACTCTGGCGTGCTCCGCGGCCCTCATCCCGCTGGTCTATCTGATCATCCGGGCGGGGGAACGGGGCCCGGCCTACGCCATCGAGGTGGTCCGGTCCGGTCGGTCAGCCGAACTGCTGGTCAACACGGTCGTGCTGGTGGTCCTGGTCACCGCGGCCAGCGTCGTGGTGGGTGTCGCGCTCGCGTGGTTGACGGTGAGGACGGATCTCCCCGGGGCCCCGGTGGTCGGCGCACTGCTCTGCGTGCCACTGGCGATGCCCTCCTACGTCCTCGGCTACCTGTGGGTCGCGGACTTCCCGCAGTTCCTCGGCCTGCCCGGCTCCGTCATCGTGTTGACGATCTCCTGCTATCCGTACGTCTTCCTCCCCGCGGCCGCGGCGCTGCGGGCCGTGGACCCCGGGCTGGAGGAGGTGGCCCGGACGCTGGGGCGCGGATCGGTCAGGGCCGTACTCGGGGTGACGTTGCGTCAGATCCGGCCCGCGGTCGCCGCGGGGGCGCTGCTGGTGGCGCTGTACACGCTGTCCGACTTCGGGGCCGTGGCCATGCTGCGGTACGAGGCGTTCACCGTCGGGATCTACCACAGCTACCGCGCCTCGTTCGACCGGGTGCCCGCGGCGGTGCTGGCCTGCGTGCTCATCCTGGTGGCGCTGGTGGTGATGGTGGGAGAGCGGCGGGCCCGACGGGGCGAGGTCGCCAGGGTCGGTGCCGGTGTGGACTCCCTTCCCGACCGGGTCCCGCTCGGGCGGTTCAGAACGCCGGCGCTCGTGGTCGTCGGATTCGTCCTGACCGGTGGCGTCCTCGCCCCGCTCGTCGGGCTGGTCCGGTGGGTGCGGGCCGCCGCCGAGGTGGACGTGGCGTGGGGACCGGTCCTCGCGGCGGCGGCCACCACCGCGGGGGTGTCGGGCATCGCCGCGCTCGTGACGATCGTGTTGGCCCTGCCCATCGGCATCCTCGCGGCCCGGTCGAACGGCCCGGTCGCCCGGGCCACCGAGGCGGTCGCCCAGATCGGATTCGCGCTCCCCGGGATCACGGTCGGGTTGGCCGTGGTGTTCGTGGGGATCCGGCTGGTCCCCGGCCTGTACCAGCAGTTGCCGATGCTCGTGTTCGGGTACGTGGTGCTGTTCCTCCCGCTCGCCGTGGGCGTGGTCCGGTCCGCGATCGGCGCGATCCCGACCGCGCTCGAGGACGCCTCGGGAGCGTTGGGCTCCGGCCGGTTCCGGACCTTCCTCCGCGTCGTCGCCCCACTATCGATGCCGGGTGTCCTCGCGGGGGGCAGCCTGGTGTTCCTCAGCGTGGCCAAGGAACTGCCCGCGACCCTTCTCCTGCGCCCCACGGGGACGGAGACACTGGCCTCCGCGATGTGGGCCCACACCGAGGTGGCGGCGTACTCCCAGGCCGCTCCCTATGCCGCGATGCTCGTGGCCGTGGCCGTGATCCCCGCCGCGGTCCTCGGCAGGTCGTTCGGGTGGGGCGCGGGAGGGTCCGGGCGAGGCGTCCCGGCACGGACCGCCATCGCGGCCCGTTCGGAGGAGACACAGGTGGGTGCCACATGACGGTGAGGAAGCGCCCCGGCGGCGTGCTCGAGCTCCGCGGCGTGACCGGTGGGTACGGGGGCACCACCGTCGTCCGGGACCTCGATCTGACAGTGGGCTCCGGTGAGGCGCTGGCCGTTCTCGGTGCGTCCGGGTCGGGCAAGACCACCGTGCTGCGCATGATCGCCGGGCTGCACCCGGTCTCGGCGGGACGCATCCTCGTCGACGGACGCCGCGTGGACCCACTGCCCGCCCAGCACCGCGGGATAGGTCTGGTCCCCCAACAGGGCGCCCTGTTCCCGCACCTGTCCGTGGCCCGGAACGTCGGGTTCGGACTCGTACCGGTCGATCCCGTGGCGCGGTGGCGCAGCCGCGCCGAGCGGGCGGCCCGGGTCCGTGAGGTCCTCGAGTTGGTGGGGCTGGCGGACCGGGCCGACGACCGTCCCTCCCGGCTGTCCGGCGGGCAGCAACAGCGGGTCGCGC
>NZ_JAALEE010000299.1:0-1688 GCF_014145265.1 Dietzia sp. CW19
GGCGGGTCCCGTCGACCGTGCGCGGGAGCCGGGGCCGGGACTCGGCTGACGGGACACCGACCAGCCCGCGGCCGCAAGCGACGGCCCGGCCGGTAACCCGCCGGGTAGGGTCGAATGATGACACCGTCCGACCGCCTCTCATCCCTGGAGCAGCACGTGGCACGCAGCGCCGAGTCCGTCCGAGCAGTCATCAAGGCCTACGATGTCCGCGGCGTCGTGGGCGAGCAGATCGACGAGGACTTCGTCCGCGAGGTGGGTGCGTCGTTCGCCCGTCTGATGCGGTCCGAGGGGTCGGAGACCGTGGTGGTCGGCCATGACATGCGGGACTCCTCCCCGTCGTTGTCCCGGGCGTTCGGCGACGGCGTCACCTCCCAGGGGCTGGACGTGGTGACGATCGGCCTCGCGTCGACCGACCAGCTCTACTACGCCTCGGGACTGCTCGGCTGCCCGGGCGCCATGTTCACCGCCAGCCACAACCCGGCCCGGTACAACGGCATCAAGCTGTGCCGTGCGGGTGCCAAGCCGGTCGGCCAGGAGTCCGGACTCCGGACGATCGCCGACGAGGTCGTCGCGGGGGTCCCCGCCCACGACGGTGAGGCCGGGACGGTCTCCGAGCGTGACGTCCTCGACGGCTACGGTGCGTACCTCCGCGAGCTGGTCGACCTGTCGGGCATCCGTCAGCTCAAGGTGGCGGTCGACGCCGGGAACGGGATGGGCGGCCACACCGTGCCCGCGGTCCTCAGCGGACTGCCGCTGGAGATCGTCCCGCTGTACTTCGAGCTCGACGGCAACTTCCCCAATCACGAGGCCAACCCCCTCGAACCGGCCAACCTGGTCGACCTCCAGGCGCTGGTGCGGGAGAGCGGGGCGGACATCGGACTCGCCTTCGACGGCGACGCCGACCGCTGCTTCGTGGTGGACGAGCGGGGTGAGCCCGTCGCCCCGTCGGCCATCACGGCGCTGGTGGCCGGGCGCGAGCTCGACAAGGAACCCGGCGCCTCGATCATCTACAACCTGATCACCTCCCGGGCCGTCCCCGAACTGGTCGAGGAGAAGGGCGGCGTCGCGGTCCGTACCCGCGTCGGCCACAGCTTCATCAAGGCCCAGATGGCGGACACCGGTGCGATCTTCGGCGGCGAGCACTCGGCGCACTACTACTTCCGTGACTTCTGGGGCGCCGACTCGGGGATGCTCGCCGCGATGCACACCCTCGCAGCCCTCGGGGAGCAGGACGCCCCGCTGTCCCAGGTGATGGCCGAGTACACCAGGTACGCGGCGTCCGGGGAGATCAACTCGACGCTGGACTCCGCGGAGGCGCAGGTGGCCCGGATGGAGGAGGTCATCGACGCGTTCTCCGGCCGGGCCGTGTCGGTGGACCGACTCGACGGCGTGACCGTCGACCTCGGTGACGGCGCGTGGTTCAACCTGCGGGCCTCCAACACCGAACCGCTGCTGCGCCTCAACGCGGAGGCACCCACCAGGGAGGACGTCGCCGCGGTGGTCGACGAGGTCCTCGCGATCGTCCGTGCCTGACCTGACCAGCGACACCGGGGCCGGCCGGGTGGACCTGGACGACGCCGAGGCCCTGCGCTCCTCCGACGCCACCGGGGCCCTGCTCCACGCGTCGATGGCCGGGGCCCAGCTCCGATCGGTCGCGACGGCCGTCGACTCGGGGGCGCTGGACGGCC
>NZ_JAALEE010000300.1:0-4953 GCF_014145265.1 Dietzia sp. CW19
CGCGTGGGCCGCGTCGTCTTCGGCGCGTGGGAGCCCCGCACGGGGGCCTGCGGATCGCTCTGGGACGTGGTCCGCGACCGCCGGCTCGTCCACCGCCCCGAGGTCCGGGGCGGGGTGCTCGAGACCGAGTGCGCCGCGCTGCTGGAACAGTTCTTCCGCGCTCGGCGGTAGCGGCGCCCCCGTACGGCGGTGACGGGATCGTGACCATGGTCCGGTGGAGGCCCGGCGCACATCTCCGTACGGTGGATCGGGAGAGGCGCCGGGCACCGGCGCCGCGATCGAGAGGAGCACCACATGGGTGTGGGAGACAAGTTCTCGAACAAGGCCGAGGAGCTCGGCGGCCGCGCCAAGGAGTCGGCCGGCGCCGCGACCGGCGACCGTGACCTCCAGGCCGAGGGCCAGGCGGATCAGGGCAAGGCCGGCATCAAGCAGGGTGCCGAGAAGCTCAAGGACAAGGCCAACGAGGCCGCGAGCAAGCTCACCGGCAACGACAAGGCCTGATTCGCCCCGGCGAGCAGGCGATTTCCGCCTGCGGCCGCTCGTGAAGTAGCCTGATCGGCGGTGGCGTGTCCGAGCGGCCGAAGGTGCAGCACTCGAAATGCTGTGTTGGGTAACCCCCAACCGTGGGTTCAAATCCCACCGCCACCGCCACTGGGAGAGCCCCGGAACTCATCGGAGTTCCGGGGCTCTCCTCATTTCTCGGAGTGCGTAGAACTGCTCCGGTGGACCGGGTCGTCGCCCGGGACGACGTCCGAGACGAAGTCCGGCAGGGCGGCGACTGCATGCAGAGTCGTGATCGCGGACTCGATCACGGTCTCCTGGGGCAGCCCGGACTCCTCGCCCAGCAACGCCAGCTCCTCGACACCGGCCAACCATGCGCGCGTGAGGACCAGCGCCATCGGGCCGGGCCGGGTCACCCCGATGCTGTGGAGGATGCGCTGGCTGATGGTGCGGTGCATGCCGTCGACGACCTGCTCCAGCATCGGGTCCACGGACCTGCCCGACCGCAGCACCGCCACGTAGTTGTCGCGGCGCCGCTGGATGTAGCGCACCAGGGCCGTGATGATCGCGCGGGTCCCGTCCTCCGCGCTCGTCCCCTCGGGCACCTGGGTGAGCGACAGGACGTGCTCGGCGGCCGCGTGGACCACCGCCGTGAGATAGTTCAGCTTGGTGGGGAAGTAGTGGAAGAGCAGGCTGCGGGAGACACCGGCCCGCTCGGCGACGTCGTCCATCGAGAGGGCGTGAAAAGGGACCGTCTCGAGGAGCCGGACCCCCAGGACCACGAGTTGGTCTCGGCGTTCGTGCCGGGAGAGCCGTCGGCCGCTCGTACCGGTCATCGCTCACCTCGTCGTCGTCGTTTCCTGCCGCCGTCTTTTCTTGCCGCCGTCGTTTCCTGCCGCGGCGTTTCCCGCCGTCGTCGCGGGCTGCCGTCCTCGATTCCCCCCATCGTAGGGCCACGGCCGGCCCCCCGGACCGTCGTGCCACGATGGGACCCATGTCGGATCACACACCCCCCACCCCGCGCGCGACCACCTTCGACGTGGGTTCCCGGATGGTCCTCGCCGGCACCGCGGGGGGCCGTACCGGCGTCATCCACACCCCGCACGGAGACATCGCGACCCCGGCGTTCATCCCGGTCGGCACCAAGGCGACGGTCAAGACCCTGACTCCCGAGCAGGTCCGCTCCACCGGGGCACAGGCAGTCCTGGCCAACGCATATCACCTGTACCTCCAGCCGGGCCACGACGTGGTCGACGCCGCCGGCGGCCTCGGTGAGTTCATGCGCTGGTCCGGGCCCACCTACACGGACTCCGGGGGCTTCCAGGTGATGAGCCTCGGGGTGGGGTTCAAGAAGGTGATCGAGATGTCGGCGGGCGCCGCCACGACACCGGACGACTCCGCCACCAACAAGGGCCAGGGCCGGCTCGCCAAGGTCGACGAGGACGGCGTCACCTTCACCTCGCACCTCGACGGCTCGCCGCACCGCTTCTCCCCGGAGGTGTCGATGCGGATCCAACACGGCCTGGGCGCCGACATCATGTTCGCCTTCGACGAGCTCACCACCCTGATGAACACCCGCGTCTACCAGGAGACTTCAGTCGAGCGCACGCGTCGCTGGGCCCAGCGCTGCCTTGACGAGCACCAGACGCTCTCCGAGCAGCGCACCCACCGGCCCGGGCAGTCGCTGTGGGGCGTGATCCAGGGCGCGCAGTTCGAGGACCTGCGGCGACAGGCTGTGCGAGGGCTCGTGGAGATGAGTGACCGGGCTGAAGGCCAGGGGCGGCGCGGGTTCGGCGGTTACGGGATCGGCGGGGCGCTGGAGAAGGAGAACCTGGGCACGATCGTCGGCTGGTGCACCGAGGAACTGCCAGAGGACCGGCCGCGGCACCTGCTGGGGATC
Source organism: Dietzia sp. CW19 (assembly GCF_014145265.1). Classification (NCBI taxonomy): domain Bacteria; kingdom Bacillati; phylum Actinomycetota; class Actinomycetes; order Mycobacteriales; family Dietziaceae; genus Dietzia; species Dietzia sp. CW19. The sequence goes on from NZ_JAALEE010000300.1 coordinate 2,402, forward strand.
AGTGAGCCCGACGACATCTTCACCGCCGTCGAGAACGGGGCCGACACCTTCGACTGCGTGGCCCCCACCCGTCTGGCCCGCCACGGCGGCATCTACACGCTGGACGGGCGGGTCAACGTCACCCGCGCCCAGTTCCGGCACGACCACACCCCGCTGGATCCCGAGGGCCCGTCCGAGGTCTCGCGCGAGTACAGCCGGGCGTACCTCCACCACCTGTTCAAGGCCAAGGAGTTCCTCGGCTCGACCCTGCTGACGCTGCACAACCTGGCGTTCGTGGTGCGTCTGGTCGACGAGGTGCGCGCCGCGATGGAGACCGGGCCGGATGAGTACGCGGCCTACAAGGCCGAGTTCCTGGGACGGTACTACTCGGCAAAGGTCTGAGTCTGAGCTGGACTGCGCGCGGTGAGAAGTGCGCCCCGGAACCCGACGCGCCTGCCACAGCGGGGATATCCTGGCAGGGTGGGGGCGTGACGAACGACCGACGCGACCTGCCCGCGGACCTCGAGGCCGAGATGGCGAGGCGGACCCCGTACGGGCTGCATCCCGAAGCGAAGACCGGGGCGCTCACAGAGCTCAGTGAAGCCGCCGCCGACGCCGCACGGAACCTCCTGGACAAAGCCGCCAGCCGGCTCGCCAGGGGGCAGGACGACCGGGCCGACCGCCTGATCGCTCGCGTCGTGGCGATGCCGTACGACGAGCACTGGGGATGCTGGCACGGGACCGCGATGGCCGGTCAGCTCCTGTTCGACGCGCTGTCCACGATCGCCGAGGAATGGGCGGAGGCCCAGGAATCCCCGGAGGACTACGAGTCGGTCTACTGGCTCCACGAGGACATGAACCGGGCCGTCGACGTCATGGACCCGGACAACCTCGCCGTCCTGCGAGAGACCCTGGAGACCATCGTCGCGGACGCCACCCTCCTCGGCATCAGCCCTCGCGAGTCCCGCGGGCTCGCTGCGGCCGCGGAGAAGATGCCCGCCCCGTCGATGCCGAAATCCGGGTGGACGGTCCCGCCCGACGCCTCCGAGATGCGTCGTGAGGAGATGATTCGCATCTACCTCGATGTCCTCGTCGATGTGATGAGGGTGATCGACACGAGCGGCGGCCCTCAGGACTCAAAGTAGAGCCGGTAGTGCAGCGAGCACCCCGGATTAAATGCGGTTCCGCAGGCCGGGCAGGCGTCGGTGGCCTGGTACTCGCTGATCGTCAGCGTGGTCCGGCACGCGCCACAGAGTAGGGCATCGGTGTCGAACTCGTCCCGCGGCCACACCGACAGCGCATGGTCGGTGGCGTCGGCGTGGCAGCGGAAACAGGGATAGAACTCGCCGCAACAGTGGAAGCGGATCGCGATGACGTCCAACGGGCCGTGGTAGTGGATGCACCTGGTCTGGTCGTCGACCGTCGCGCCGAGCACGGTCACCGCGGCGGGTCGAGCGGCGTCGCGCCCGTCGTCTGCGTCCCGGTCAGCGGAGATCATACCGCCGATTGTGACAGGGAACCCGACAGTGCGGTCTGATAGCTGGGCTCGCGCTTCTTGATCCACGCGATCACCACGTACGTCACCGGCAGCAGGACCGCCTCGACGAGGGTCTTCCAGACGAACCCGATCACCACGTAGTTCCAGTAGTCGCCCGACCCGAGGACCATGCCCAGGGCGGGTGCGGCGATGGTGCAGAAGACGATGGTATCCGCGAGCTGGCCCACCACGGTCGAACCGAGCAGCCTGGCCCACAGGGTCTTCTCCCCGGTGCGGCGCTTCATCCACACCAGGACGTAACTGTTGAGCAGCTCGCCCACCACGTACCCGGCCAGGCCGGCCAGGAAGAACTGCGGGATCACGCCGGCCACGGCTTCGAACGCGTCCTGGTTCTCGTAGAACGGGGCCGGCGGCAGATGGACGGTGAACGTGAAGCTCAGCGCGGCCAGCGCCAGGACGGCGAAGCCGGAGAGGACGACACGGCGCATCGCCTTGAAGCCGTACACCTCGCTGATCACGTCGCCCAACACGTACGCCAGTGGGAAGAGCAGGAAGGCTCCGTCGGTGACGAGCCCGTCGAGTGAGAGGAACCCGAGCTCGAAGCTCAGGTCGGGGAAGAGCAGGACGCCCTTGGTGCCGGTGACGTTGCTGATGAGCATGACGCCCACGAACAGGGCGATCAGGTAGCCGTAGTACGGGCTGGCGATGGTGGCGAAGACTGCGCGGTCTGTCCCGCCGCGGTCGCCGGGGGAGGCGTGGCCGGTGGTGGTCGCGTTAGTGGAGGTCGAGTCTGTGGGGTTCGGGGTGCTGCGCGCCGGCTCGGGGGTGGTCCCGTCCGGCCGCCCAGGCCCGCGCAGGTCAGGGTTCTGTTGCGATGAAGTGGTCACGGGCGTCGATTATCCGCGCCCGTCCGGCATCCCGCGAATCCCGCGTATCCCGAGTCACCCCGGTTGGCGGACAGCCCCACCTAGTTGGCGGACTCCTCGCCGATTCTCGGGCCGGATCTCGCGCGAGAAGTCCGCCAGGCGCGGGTTGATGTCCGCCAACCGGGATGGGGGACGGCGGGGGGATGGGG
>NZ_JAALEE010000301.1:0-1675 GCF_014145265.1 Dietzia sp. CW19
CTCGCCAGCGTGTGAGCACCGCGCCCCGGGAACCGGGGCCCCGCCCCGTCGAGAACCGGGCCACCCACTCGTTGAGAAGACGGTTCCGACCACGTTTCCCGAGTGTGGGGTGTGCGGAACGCTCTTTTCGATGCGGCCTTGTCGACGTGGCCTCGGTGACGTGGCCTACTCGATGCGCTGGTCTCGATGCGCTCTCGACCGGAGGCCGCGGGGCCGCGGGGGCGGGCCGGGTGCAGCCGGCCTGCGTGGAGTCAGCCCCGGGCGGCGCGACGGTTCGCGATCAGCGCGTCGAGGCTGTAGCGACCGGTGCCGACCAGGCCGAAGACGGCGACGGCCAGCGCGATCACGGCGACGAGCTCCCAGCCACCGTTGGTGGCGTAGATCCCCGCGCCCTGGTGGACGAAGACATAGGCGCCGACCATGACGACGACGACGAGGGCCGCGACGACCTGGGTGAGCAGCCCCAGCACCAGCAGGATCCCTCCGGCCAGCTCGACGACGCCCGCGAACACCGCGGCGGCCTGGGCGGCGGGGACCCCGACGGAGTCGAAGAACTGGCCGGTGGCCCCGGCGCCGTTGGTGACGAGCTTCTCCCAGCCGTGCGCGATCAGGACCACCCCGAGCAGCACCCGGGTGAGGAGCAGGCCGATGTCGCGGACGATCCCGCGCACGGGGATCAGGCGGGTCTCGGCCCCGGCGGCACGGGAAGAGGGGACGGTCGTCGTGGTGCTCATGTCTGTGGTCCTTTCGGGTCACGCATCCGGATGATGCGTCACACACTTCTATCCCCGTACTAGATGTCGTGTCAACTATGAGCGTAGTGTGGGGTCATGAGCGAACCCCTGCCGACCGACCACGTGAGATGGCTGACCGACGAGGAGAAGGCGCTCTGGCGCGACTACCTCGCGATCCAGGGGCGCCTTCACCTGGCGATCCAGCGCGACCTCAAGGCCACCTCGAGCCTGACGGAGCCGGAGTTCGAGGTGCTCGTGTACCTCAGCGAGGCCGACGGCCCGCTACGGATGACCGCGCTGTCCGACGTCCTGCAGTGGGAACGCAGCCGGCTCTCCCATCAGGTGACCCGCATGGTCCGGCGTGGACTCGTCCAGCGGACGAGCTGCCCCACCGACGGCCGGGGCGCGTTCGTCTCCGCCACCGAGGAGGGCATGCGGGAGATCGCGGAGGCCGCACCCGATCACGTCGCCACCGTGCGCCGGGAGTTCCTGGACCGGCTCAGTGAGCAGGACAAGCGCGAGCTCGCGCGACTCCTCGCGCTGGTCGAGGGTTCCACCGGGGAGGGGCCGACGGGGGATGAGGCGAATCGGAAATCCCCCGTCGCGGGCGTACCCTCGGGGGCGTGAACGCAGTGCTCGTGGTGGTCGTGGTGCTCCTGGCGTGTCTCGCCCTCGTGGTCGGGGTCACCGGCCTGTTGGGACTGCTCAGTCGACTGCCGGGTAACGGCGTCCTGGGCGTCCGCACCCCGGAGACCCGCCGCTCCCCCGAGGCCTGGACGCTCGCCAACCGCGCGGCCGGGCCCGCCCTGCTCGGCTCCGGCCTGATGCTCCTGCTCGGTGCGCTGGGCGTGGGTCTGATCGGGGGCTGGGTGGGTGGACTCGTCGTCGTCGTCGCCCTTCTGGGTGCGCTCGTCCTGCTCAGCGTCGCCGGCCTCGCCGGC
>NZ_JAALEE010000302.1:0-1470 GCF_014145265.1 Dietzia sp. CW19
CCTCGCGGTGAGCGGCCGCGCGCAGGCCGCCGAGGCCGCCGGGGACGACTCAGCCGGTGCCCTGTCGGCGGGCCGTGGCACCGGCTGACGGGCCGTGGATATGCTGACCGGCATGGCCAAGGACATAGTCCCGATCGAGCTCGGTCTCCCTGAGGGAGACGTCACGACCCTCTGGGCGCCCAGTTGGCGGGAGGACAACGACGACTGGGAGGCGTTCCTCGGCCTCGACGAGGACCTCTACGCGTTCGATTCGACCGCCGAACTCCTGGCCCTGGTCCGGAGCGGCGCGCAACATGATCTGCAGGACCACCCGTCCTGGGACGAGTTCGCGACCTCCGACGTGCTGGCGTTCCGCGCCGCGGACGAGAACTGCTACGACCTCGTCGGCGTCCTCGAACTCCTCGGCGAGAACCCCACGGAGTCCTCGGTCGACGAGATCGACCAGTCCTTCACCATCGCCCGCTCGATCGGCGAGGTGTGCGAGTTGGACACCGTCACCAAGTTCTTCAACGGCAACCCGATCCTCGCCGCCGTCACCCGCGGGATGGACGAGTTCTACGGGCGGGACGGGTTGAAGCTGTGGAAGTCCATCCGGAAGACCGTCGCCAAGGGCTGGGACGACGTGCTCGACGCGATCCAGGACGTCATGACCACCCCCGAGGTCCCGCGCGCCGAGGTCGATCGCGCCCGAGCGGACCTGGAGGCCGCTGAGGCCGCGCTCCCCGAGCCCGCGCCCGAGCCCGAGGCCGCCCCCACCGGGTACCCGGAGGGTTCGCTGTGGGAGACGGTCGGGATCGACCCCGTGAAGATCATCTTCGCCGATCAGGAGTACCTGAGCCTGCGCTGCTATCTCGGCGATCGGCCGGTGTTCCTCGGCGACGGGGACCAGGCGTACGTGTTCACCAGCGCCCGCGGCCTGTCCCGGTACCTGGCCGACCACGACGACGAGACGCTCAGCCACGTGGCGACCTACGAGCGCGTCAAGATCGCGGCGATCGACGGCAGCCTGGACGTCCACGTGACCGAGGACAACACCTACGTCCTGGCCGGCCTCGACCGCGACATCGAGGTCGGCCCCGGGATGGTCGACTCCGGGCAGCTCGCGCTCGCCGTGGAACTGGTCACCGACCTCGCGAACTACGTGGGCGACTCCGACCTCGAGGCCGCGGTCACCGGCCGAGGAACCTCGTTGCGCCGGTTCCTCCACTACGTCCTCAACCCGGACGACGCCAGGCTGCTCGAGCCCAGCGCGCCGTTCGACGACGAGGCGGGCGAGTGGCGCGACCTGGTCGACGACGTCGAGCGCCTGATGACCACCCCCGACATCGCCTGACCCGCCTGGCCTGACCTCGCCCGGCCTCCCCGGCCTCGCCGTCTCGCCCGGCGTCCCCGGCCTCGCGCGGCGTCATCGAAAAGAGCGTTCCGCACATTTCCACTCGGCCGATGCGGTCGAAACACTCTTCTCGATGG
>NZ_JAALEE010000028.1:0-4873 GCF_014145265.1 Dietzia sp. CW19
GACCTCCGCCGCGTTCGGGGCCGGCCGGGCCCGCAGCGTGGCCGGGCGCGGGACCGGACGACGATGACGGCCGGGGACAGGTCCCACGTCTCGCCCCCGCAGGTGCTCGACATCGTCTCCGTGGCGTTCGGGCGGCTGCTCAGGGAACGCGGGGTGGCGGTCTCCCCGGCCGAGGTGGTGGAACTGCGGACGGTCCTCGCGCTGGTGGGGACCTCCCGGCCCGAGGTCCTTCGGCCGGCGCTCCGTGCGGTGACCGTCAAGTACCAGCGGGAAAATCGGGGCTTCGACGCCGTCTTCGACAGCTTCTTCCTCGGTGTGCGGGCGGCCCGGGTCGAGGACTCCGGAGGGGCCCGGGGCGACGCCCCGCAGGTGGGGGCGCTGCCCGACGAACTGGGACTGGACTCGGACGGGTCCTCGCCGTTCACCCCGTCGGACCTGGACCCGGCCGAGATCGGTGACCTGGTCGAGGGCGACGAGACGGCCCGCCGTGACGAGGACATCCACTACGACGACTCCGACTTCTCGACCGCGACGGGCGAGGAGGAGTTCGCGGTCGAGGCGGGCGCGGAGCGGTGGCAGTCCTCGGTCACCTACGAGATCGAGGTGGATCGCGCGTCGTCGGACCGGGTGGGGGAGATGGGGTCCTCCGCCATCTCGGTGTCCGGTGGCGAGTCGTTGGACTGGGCGGACGCGCTCGACGTCCTGCGGACCCTCGACGGGTACGACGCCCGACAGGTGTACGCGGTGCACGCCGACGAGGGCGGGCCCCCGGCGGGCGAGCAGGTGGGGATGTTCGTCGACGCGGTCGTGGAGTTCCTGAGGAACCTCGCGGAGGACGTCACCGACGGTCGTGTCGGCGACGACGAGGTCAACGGGGGCCCGGAGGCGCCCGACAGCGGGGACCTCGAGCGCGCGTCTCACGAGGTGATGCGCCGGATCCGGGGCGCCCCCCGGCGGCGCTCCCGGCCGTTCGCCCGCGGGCTGCTCGATTCGCGCTCCACCCTGCGACGGGCCTGGGCGACGGACGGCGAGGCGTTCACCATCATGAACCGGACCCGTGTCCCCGGGCCGCTCAAGCTCCTGATCCTCGTCGACGTGTCGCTCTCGGTCCGTCCCGTCACCGGATTCGTGCTGCGGCTGGCCCAGAGCCTGCACCGGAAGGTCAACAGGTGCTCCGTGGTCGCCTTCGTCGACCGACCCGTCGACGTGACCGACCACCTCCTGTCGTCGTCGGGTCCGGACGCGTTGGCGACCGTGCTGGCCGCACCCGGTCTGGACCTCGAGGCCAGCAGTGACTACGGGCGGATGTTCGCCGAGCTGCTCGACCGCCACGGCGACCTGATCGACGCCCGGACCTCGGTCCTCGTCGTGGGTGACGGGCGGAGCAACGGCCTGGATCCGCGGGAGGACCTGGTCGGACGGATCAGCAGGCGGGCCCACCGGATGGCGTGGATCACCCCGGAGGCCCGGAGGTACTGGAACCGGCCCACGTGTGGGCTGAGCGTGTACGCCCGGTACCTGGACGGGGTGGTGACCGCGCGCGACCCCGCGGAACTGTCCGAACGGGCAGGTCTGCTGGGAAGCTCGCTCGCCTGACATGACCCGGGCCTATCGTGTGGGCATGTCGTCGGAAGGCCGGGTGGCCAAGTTCCACGCGCCGGAGATCCTCTTCGGCTTCGGTGCCCTGCCCGAGGCCGCGACCGCCGCCATGGGACTGGGCGCACGGCGTCCCCTCGTCGTCACCGATCCGTGGCTCGAACTCACCCCGTGGCCGGGCACGGTCGTCGACGGGCTGAGGGCGCGGGGTGCGGAGCCGGTCGTGTGGTCCGATGTCCGGCCGAACCCGCGGGCGTCCCAGATCCTCTCCGGCGCGAGGACCTACCACTCCTCGGGGTGCGACGTCATCGTGGCGGTGGGCGGCGGCTCGGTGATCGACGCCGCCAAGGGGGTGGCGCTCGTCGTCTCCAACGGAGGGCACGTCCTCGAGTACGAGGGGGTCGACCGGATCCGGTTGCCGCTGCCCCCGGTGGTGGCCGTGCCGACGACGGCCGGCAGTGGTGCCGACGTCTCCCAGTTCTGCGTGGTCAACGACTCGGACCGGCGGACCAAGGTGACCATCGTCAGCCGCTCTCTGGTGCCGGACGTGACGGTCATCGACCCGGCCACCCACGCCACCGTCCCCGAGGACGTGCGGGCGGCCACGGCGATCGACGTGCTCTCCCACGGGGTCGAGGCCTACTTCTCGCGCGCGGCGGGTCCGCTGACGGACTCCCACGCCCTGCGGTCCGTCGAGCTGTGCACGCGGGCGCTCGACAGGCTCGGGGGCGGCGAGGGGCACGGTGACGGGCAGTTGGGGGATATGGCGCTCGCGTCGCTCGAGGCGGGGATGGCGTTCAGCAACGCTGTCCTGGGGGCGGTCCACGCGATGAGCCACCCGGTGGGCGGCCGGTACGACTCGTCGCACGGCCAGATCAACGGGGTCCTGCTGTCCCACGTCGTCCGGCACAACGGGATGGCCATGCCCGCGGACCGCATGGCGGACCTGGCGCGCGCTGCCGGGGTCGCCGTAGGGTCCCGTGGCGGCCAGGTGACGGACCGGGTCGCGGACCGCTTCCGGGACCTCGCGGAGGCCGTCGGGATCCCGGCGGGGCTCGGGCAGCTGGGGGTTCGCGCCGAGGACATCCCCACGTTGGCCGCGCACGCGCTCGACGATCTGTGCATGGCCACGAACCCGCGTCCCGTCACCCTCGAGGACGTCGAACGACTGTACCGGGAGGCGTCATGATCGAGGGGCCCACGGATCTGGACTCCCTCCTGGGCCTGCGGTCGGTCAAGAGGAGCTTCTTCGACCAGTACCGGGCGGCGGAGTCGCGGCTGCGCCGCTCCATGCACGCGCTCGATCGGGTCTCCGGTGCGCTGGTCCGGACCGCCGAGGGGCCCGAGGAGCTGATGCTGTCGGTCCTCCGGGTCGCCTACGACCAGCTCGACGCCGAGTGGGCGCTGGTCGCCCTCCGGGACGGTCAACTCCCGTCCGTCGAGCCACGGCACGTCATCGTGGACCCCGAGGGGCGGTTCGTCGCGTTCGAGGGGCGGGATCTGGCGCCGGTCCCCGAGGGGCTGCCCAAGGGTGTGGTCAACGTGCTGCTCGCGGTCCTCCGCGGCGGCCGGTCCACCGAGGTCGCCGAGGCCGGAGGTCCCGACGCGGTGACCGTGCCGTTGATCCTGCACGGTGGGGTGATCGGGGGGCTGGCGTCCTGGCGCCACCCCGGGCGGCCGGCCGAGGACATCGACACGGTGGTCCTGCGGATTCTCGCCGCGCAGGCGGCCGTGGCACTGCACAACTCCGTCCTTTTCCGGGACCAGGAGACGTTGCTCGCGCGGGCGGAGGAGGCGTACGAGGAGGCCCGGGGGCACGTGGTGGAGCTGTCCCGGCGGAACTCCGAACTGGAATTGGCCCATCGGGAACTCGACGCCGCGCACCGCCAGCGGATCCTCGACGTGGAACGGTCGCGGATGGCCCGGGAACTCCACGACAGCGTCTCCCAGCTGGTCCTCGGCGCGGGGATGCACCTGCAACTCGGACTCGACGCGGTGGGGCGGGTCGACCGGCAGCGGCCGCTGCTGGAGAAGGCGGTGCACCTGACCGACCAGGCCGTCGACCAGCTCCGGTCCGTGATCTACGCCCTGCGCACGATCGACGACGGGGACGGGCGGTTGAGCCGCCTGATCGAGGACCTGTGCCGCCTCCACGTCCCGTCGAGCATGACCACCGAGGTCCGGGTGCTCGGCGACGAGGTCCCGACGACCCCCGGGATCGAGCACGAGCTGCTCCGGATCGCCGGTGAGGCGCTCGCGAACTCCGCGCGGCATTCGCGGGGGCACGGCGTGGTGGTGACCCTGGACTTCGGTGACGAGGCCGTGGTGCTGACCGTGGAGGACGACGGCGTGGGACGGCCGGAGGACCTGCGGGCCATGCTCGAGGGCGAGCGGACCGGTTCCCCCGCGGAGCGCCAGGGCCTGGTCAACATGAGGGAGAGGGCCGAGCTGGTGGGGGGAGAACTGGGCATCGTGCAGTCCGACCTGGGTGGGGTGGCGATCACTGTGGTGGCGCCCCGCGTCGACGGACTCGACCGGCGGCCGGCCCGATGACCCCGGGTCCGACGACCCCCGGGCCGAGGACCCCGCCGGGGACCGGCCCCACGACCCCACCGTCGACGATCCGCACCGTCCTGGTGGACGACCACGCCGTCCTGCGAGAGGGATTGCGACTGATGCTGGAGCGGGAGCCCGACCTCGAGGTGGTCGGTGAGGCGTCGACCGCGGACGCTGCGCTTGAGGTCATCCGCTCGACCCGCCCGGACGTCGCGGTGATCGACCTCAAACTCGGGAGCGGCTCCGAGCTCGACGGGTTGCGGGTCTGTGCGGCGGTCCGCGACCTGTTCCCCGACGTGGCCCCCCTGGTGCTCACGACCTTCCTCGACAAGGCGATCGTCGTGCGGGCGGTCCGGGCGGGGGCCCGGGGATACGTGGTCAAGAACGTGGACGTGACCGAGCTGGTGACCGCCGTCCGGTCGGTCTCGGCGGGGCAGAGCGCCTTCGACGCCCGCACCGCGTCCATGGTGCTCGACGCGCTCAAGGGCGTGGGCTCGGCGTCCGAGGCCCTGTCGGCCCGGGAGATCGAGGTCCTGAAACTGCTGGCGGAGGGGATGTCCAACAAGGAGATCGGTCAGGCGCTGTTCATCTCGGCCACGACCGCCAAGTTCCACATCAGCAACATCCTGCGCAAGCTCAAGGTCTCACGGCGGGCCGAGGCGGTGTACGTGGCCAGTCAGCAGGGCCTGCTCTGACCGCCCCCGCCCCGCCCGTCGCCGCC
>NZ_JAALEE010000303.1:0-2724 GCF_014145265.1 Dietzia sp. CW19
GCCCTCCGGTGTGCGCGGGGTGATCACGAGGACGGGGCATCTCGCGTGTTCGACCACCCCGGCGGAAGTGGACCCCATGGCGAAGTCCTCGCGGGCGGTGAGTCCGCGGCTGCCCACGACGATCGCCGAGGCGTATCCGGTGGTCTCGACGAGCGCGCCGACGGGGCTGTCGGCGACCACGCGGTAGGTCGCCGGGACCTGTCCGACGAGGTCGGTGAGCTGGTCCCGCATGGCTCCCTCGACGTTGGCGCGGGCGGTCTCGTCGAAGGCCACCACGCGTCCGACGGCGCGGTCGGCCGAGATCACCTCGAGCCCCGCGTCGTGGTCGCGTGCCCAGTTCGCGGCCCAGGCCACGGCCCGGCGGGCGTCCCGCGAACCGTCGTAACCGCATACGACCGGTCCGGTGGCGGTCTCTGTCATGGCGTCCTCCTGCGGGTTCGGCGTCGCGGATCAGCCTAGTCGGCGGGTACGACGGCGTCCGGGGGAGCAGCAGATGCGCAGCCGACATCGTTACCAAAGCGGAACCAGTCCTTTTCTGGACCAGTTCCAGAAAGTCGGCTAGGGTAAGGCCCATGACGATGCAGATGGAGGATCCGGGAGCGCTGCTCCGGACAGCCGGGTTGAGGGTCACCTCTCCCCGGTTGGCGGTCCTCGCCGTCGTCGACAGTCGTCCCCACATCGCGGCGGAGGACGTCGCGGTACTGGTCCGGGAGCGGCTGGGCGCGGTGTCCACGCAGACCGTCTACGACGCGCTGCGTGTGTGCACCGACGTCGGACTCATGCGGCGCATCGAACCGGCCGGCTCGCCGGCCCGGTACGAACGCCGCACGGGGGACAACCACCACCACCTCGTGTGCCGGCAGTGCGGCCGGATCGAGGATGTCGAATGCGCGGTGGGGCATGCGCCCTGCCTGCAGGCGGACCACGATCACGGCTTCCTGATCGACGAGGCCGAGGTCAACTACTGGGGCACATGTCCCGAATGTCAGGCGGGCCGTGCCCGGCTCGGTTAAGACTGAGACCCAGACCACATCGCCCATCACCCCACCACAACGAGGAGCACCAGACGTGACCACGCATCCCGCCGACCGCGGCGTACGCGACTTCCAGCCCAAGTCCGCCACCACCACCGACAGTGGCCAGCCGGTACCGAGCGACGAGTTCAGCGCCCGGTTGGGCGAGCTGGGTCCGCAGCCGATCCACGACTTCTACCTCATCGAGAAGCTCGCCCACTTCAACCGCGAGAACGTCCCGGAGCGTCTGCCCCACGCCAAGGGCTCGGGCGCCTTCGGCGAGTTCGTCACCACCGAGGACGTCTCGGACATCACCTGCGCAGGCCTGTTCCAGCAGGGCGTCACGACCCCCATGCTCGCCCGCTTCTCCACCGTCGCCGGCGAGAAGGGCAGCCCCGACACCTGGCGTGACCCGCGCGGCTTCGCGCTGAAGTTCTACACCGACGAGGGCAACTACGACATGGTCGGCAACAACACGCCGGTCTTCTTCGTCCGCGACGCCCTCAAGTTCCCGGACTTCATCCACTCGCAGCGCCGCAAGAACGCCTCCGGCCTGCGCAACCACGCCATGCAGTGGGACTTCTGGACCCTGAGCCCCGAGTCGACCCACCAGGTCACCTGGCTCATGGGCGACCGCGGCATCCCGGCCACCTGGCGCAACATGGACGGGTTCGGCTCGCACACCTACCAGTTCATCAACGCCGAGGGCGTGCGCCACTGGGTCAAGTTCCACTTCAAGACCAACCAGGGCATCGACTTCCTCACCCAGGACGAGGCCGACAAGCTCGCCGGTGAGAACGCCGACTACCACCGTCAGGACCTCTACGAGTCCATCGCCAAGGGCGAGTTCCCGTCGTGGGACCTGCACGTCCAGGTGATGCCCTTCGACGAGGCGGAGACCTACCGCTTCAACCCGTTCGACCTCACCAAGGTCTGGTCGCAGAAGGACTACCCGCTGCGCAAGGTCGGCACCATGACGCTGAACCGGAACCCGCAGAACCACCACGCCCAGATTGAGCAGGCGGCGTTCGCGCCGACCAACATCGTCAAGGGCATCGGCTTCTCGCCCGACAAGATGCTCCTCGGCCGTGTCTTCGCGTACCCGGACATCCAGCGCTACCGCATCGGCGCCAACTACCAGCAGGTGCCGGTCAACCGACCGCTCTCGCCGGTGAACTCCTACTCCAAGGAGGGCGCCATGCAGTACGAGTTCCCGCACCCGGCGCAGGCCGAGTACGCCCCCAACACCCTCGACGGCCCGGTCGCGGACCCGGCCAAGGCGTTCGACTTCGGTGACTGGGACACCAAGGGCTCGGAGATCTACCGCGGGGACGTCTCGCCGCACTCCGACGACACCGACCAGGCGCAGGCCACGACGCTCTACCGGGAGGTCCTCGACGACGCGGCCCGCGAGCGTCTGGCGTCCAACATCGCCGGTCACGTGAGCAAGATCGACCCCTCGGAGACCGAGCTCCTCGAGCGCGTGTACGCCTACTGGGCGGCCGTCGACCAGGGGCTGTGCGAGGCCGTCAAGGCCGGCGTCGAGTCCGGTCCGCGCGGCAACCACCGTCGCCAGGAGTGACCACTCCGTAGCCGAGCATGTTTCGGTCGAGCACGCGTCGGCCGAACTCGACTGAGACGAAGGGCCCGATCCCGCGACCAGCGGGGTCGGGCCCTCCTCGTGCGCCGGCTTCCGGGGCCCCGTCAGCCG
>NZ_JAALEE010000304.1:0-7034 GCF_014145265.1 Dietzia sp. CW19
GGCCGCCGCGGCGACCGCACACGTCAGCCCCGGAAGCACCACGAGGACGGTGACGCCACCCGGCCTCCGCAGGCCCGGGTGACGGTGCCACAAGGTCAGCACCGCACACACGACGGCCGCCCCGAGGAGGACGATCAACATCAGGAGCTGGCTGCCGCCGTCCGTCCCGGACTCCGGGAGCCGCAACCCCCTCCCGCCGCCCACCGAGAGCAACTCCGAGCGGGGTGCCGCCACGATCCACACCAGCAGCGCGACCACGGCCGGACCGACGACTCCCGACACGGTCCCCACGGCGCGGATCGGCGAGCTGAGCATGGGCCGGACTGTACCAACGCGGGCGCTGTCGACCGTCTGTGGTGTAATCGGACGCGGCTCCGCCATGCTCTTCGGTGCACGCGCTCGCAGAGTCGGGGCGCCTGCACAGACCGGACGACCCGTCAGGAAGTACTCGCCAGTGGCCACCAGCACTCCGATCTCGCCTGCTCGCCGCCGGCGAGGGAAGATGGCCTACCGGCACGACATCGACGGGCTCCGCGGGCTGGCCATCGCACTGGTCGTGGTGTTCCACATCTGGATGGGCCGCGTCTCCGGCGGCGTCGATGTGTTCCTCACCCTCTCCGGGTTCTTCTTCCTGGGATCGCTCCTACGCGGCGCCTCGGACGGGCGCACCGCCCTCAACCCGATCCCCCATCTCACGCGACTGGTCCGTCGGCTGTACCCGGCGTTGGTGGTCACGGTGGCCGCGACCGTCGTGGGGACGATCCTCATCAAGCCCCCTACCCAGTGGTCGGCGATCTTCGAACAGACCCTCGCCTCGCTGCTGTACTACCAGAACTGGGAGCTCGCGCTCACCTCCCAGGACTACGCGGCGGCCGACGCCACCATCTCGCCGCTGCAGCACCTGTGGTCCATGTCGGTGCAGGGCCAGTTCTATCTCGTCGCCCTCGGCGTCGTCCTGGGCCTGACCGCGATGTGGCGGCTCATCGGGCGGGGCGGCTCGCCCAAGTGGATGCTCCTCGGAGTGGTGGCCGTGGGCACCGCGGCCTCGGTGTGGTGGTCCGCCTACGGGCAGGCCGTCAACCAGCCCTGGAACTACTACGACACCGGCGCCCGGATGTGGGAGCTCCTCGTCGGTGGTCTCGTGGCGATCCTGCTGGCGGGGATCGTGCTGCCGTGGCCGTTGCGCATGCTCAGCACCGTCGCCGGGCTGGCGCTCATCGTGAGCTGCGGCTTCGTGATCGACGGCGCCGCCTACTTCCCCGGCCCCCTGGCCTGGTACCCGATCGGCGGGGCCCTGCTGATCATCCTCGGCGGCAACCTCCCCGAGGGCGAGCGCGCGACACCGCGGAGGGACCCGGTCACCTGGCTGCTGTCCGCGCGGGTGTTCCGACGCCTGGGCGACATCTCGTACTCCCTGTACCTGTGGCACTGGCCGCTCCTCATCCTCTGGCTCTCCTACGACCGGCAGGCCGAGATCACGCTGGTGTCGGGGCTGGCGATCGTCGCGGTCTCCGTGGTGCTCGCCCTGTTGACCGAGAAGTACGTCGAGCGACCGCTGCGGATGGCCAGCCGGGCACGCGGGCGGTCCACCCCCGCCGCCCAGAAGCGTGACTCGCTCCGCAAGGGGTCCGGACGCAACGCGCGCGATCAGCGCCGCTTCGTCCAGGCCACCGCCCTCGTCGTGGTGGCCGCGGTGGCCAGCCTCGGGACGGTCGGATGGTGGACCGCCACGTCCGCCTCCCGCTCGGCCGTGCCCTATGTCGACTCACTGACCGACCCGGACCACCCCGGGGCCCGCGCCTTCTTCGACGGCATCCCGGTCCCCGAGGACGCCGACTACGTCCCCTCACTGCTGCAGGTGGGCAACGACCTGCCCGTGAGCACCCTGGACGGCTGCATCTCGAACTTCGAGTCGGCCGAGGTGCAGATGTGCGTGTACGGCGACGTCACCGCGCCGCGCACCATCGCCTTGGTGGGTGGCTCCCACGCCGAGCACTGGATCAGCGGCCTCGACGAGGTCGGCCGACACTACGGCTTCCGGGTGGTCACGGTGCTCAAGATGGGGTGCCCGCTGACCCTGGACGCCTCGGTGTCCGACAGCGACGAGTTGCTGTACGAGAGCTGCGCCGAGTGGACGCCCGCCGCCCTGGCCGCCCTCGTGGGCCTGGCACCCGACTTCGTGTTCACCACCGCCACCCGGCCGGTGGGGGTCGTGGGCCCGGACGTCACCCCGCGCCAGTACGTGGACCTGTGGCGTGCACTCGACCAGCAGGGCATCGGCGTGATCGCCGTCCGGGACACCCCGTGGCTCAACCAGGGCCGCGGCCCGATCCGGGCCGGGGACTGTCTGGGAGACGGCGGCACCCCCGAGGAGTGCGGGATGCCCCGGGAGCGGTCCATCGCGCCGATCAACCCGGCCGGGCTCGCCGGGGCCGGGATCGACTCGGTCCGACTGATCGACCTCACCGACGGCCTGTGCGACCCGGCGAACTGCCCGGTCGTGGTGGGCAACGTGATCGTCTACCACGATTCCCACCACCTCTCCGGGTCGTGGGTCCGGTCCGCGTCGGGCGAACTGGCCAGGCAGATGGGGCCCGCGACCGGCTGGTGGTGACCGCCGGGGGCCCGGCACAGCGGCTCCCGCCCCGGAACGCACTACTGTTGGGCCTTGTGACCAACGACGACGCGCAGCAGTCCGCCCCAGAGCTCATCCGTGCCTGGCCTGGCACCGCCTTCCCCCTCGGTGCCACGTATGACGGAACCGGCACCAACTTCGCGCTGTTCTCCGAGGTGGCCGAGCGCGTCGACCTGTGCCTGATCGACCGCGACGGCGGGGAGCAGTGCGTCGAGCTCACCGAGGTAGACGGTCATATCTGGCACTGCTATCTGTTCGGGGTGACCCCGGGGCAGCGCTACGGCTTCCGGGTGCACGGGCCGTACGAGCCCGAGAACGGTCTGCGCTGCGACCCCTCCAAGCTGTTGCTCGACCCGTACGGCAAGGCCTTCGACGGGGAGTTCGACGGCCACCCGAGCCTGCACAGCTACGACCTGGACGACCCGGGTCGACGGAACACCGAGAACTCCCTCGGTCACACCATGACCACCGTCGTGATCAACCCCTACTTCGACTGGGGCAACGACCGCGCGCCCCGGCACGAGTACCACAACACCGTGATCTACGAGGCCCACGTCAAGGGTATGACCGCCACGCACCCCGACATCCCGGCGGAGATGCGCGGCACCTACGCCGGCATGACCCACCCGGCGATCATCGACTACCTGACCGACCTCGGCGTCACCGCGATCGAGTTGATGCCGGTGCACCAGTTCATGCAGGACCAGCGGTTGATCGACATGGGGCTGCGGAACTACTGGGGGTACAACAGCTTCGGCTTCCTGGCCCCGCACAACGAGTACGCGTTCGCGGAGAAGCCCGGTGACGCGGTGAGCGAGTTCAAGGCGATGGTCAAGGCGTTCCACGACGCCAACATCGAGGTGATCCTGGACGTGGTCTACAACCACACCGCGGAGGGTAACCACATGGGACCCACCATCGCGTTCCGCGGGATCGACAACCAGGCGTACTACCGTCTGGTCGAGGGCGACGAACAGCACTACATGGACTACACGGGCACCGGGAACACGCTCAACGTCCGGCACCCCCACTCCCTGCAGCTCATCATGGACTCGCTGCGGTACTGGGTCCTCGACATGCACGTCGACGGGTTCCGGTTCGATCTCGCCTCCGCCCTGGCCAGGGGGCTGCACGACGTCGACCGGTTGTCCTCATTCTTCGATCTGGTCCAGCAGGACCCGGTGGTCAGCCAGGTCAAGCTGATCGCCGAGCCGTGGGACGTCGGCGAGGGCGGCTACCAGGTGGGCAACTTCCCGCCGCTGTGGACGGAGTGGAACGGGCAGTTCCGCGACACCGTCCGCGACTTCTGGCGGGGAGAGCCCGCCACTCTCGGCGAGTTCGCCTCCCGCCTGACCGGCTCCTCGGACCTGTACGAGAACACCGGACGTCGCCCCACCGCCTCGATCAACTTCGTCACCGCCCACGACGGTTTCACCCTCAACGACCTGGTCAGCTACAACGAGAAACACAACGAGGCCAACGGCGAGGACGGCAACGACGGCGAGAGCCACAACCGCTCCTGGAACTGCGGGGTCGAGGGACCCACCGACGACCCCGAGGTGCTGCGTCTGCGCCACCGGCAGCGGCGCAACATGCTGACCACCCTCATCCTGTCGCAGGGCACGCCGATGATCGCCCACGGTGACGAGATCGCCCGCACGCAGGGCGGGAACAACAACGTGTACTGCCAGGACAACGAGATCGCGTGGATGAGCTGGGACCTCGACGAGGAGAAGGAAGACCTCCTCGAGTTCACCCGCACCCTGGTCCGACTGCGGAAGGACCATCCGGTGTTCCGCCGGCGCAGGTTCTTCGGCACCGTTCTCCGCGACGACGAGGACCCGCAGGACATCGCCTGGTTCAGCCCGGACGGGTCCGAGATGACCCACAAGGACTGGGACTCCGGCTTCGGCAAGTCCCTGGCCGTTTATCTCAACGGTGAGGGCATCCACGAACCCGACGAGCGTGGCCAGCGGATCGTCGACGACTCGTTCCTCCTGCTGTTCAACGCCCACCACGAGCCCATCGAGTTCTCGTTGTTGGGGTCCGAGTACGCCGAGAGCTGGGAGGTCGTCCTGGACACCGCGGTCCACCTCGAGGAGCGCACCGGTGAGCTGGGGTCGGACGACACGATCACGGTGGCCGATCGCGGCACGATCGTGCTGCGCAAGGTCACCTGATCGTGACCGCCGCGGATCTGACCGGGACCGGGCCGCTGCGCAGGGGTACGGCCCTGGCGAGCACCTACCGCATCCAACTGCGGACGCCCGCGTCCGACCCGGACGGCCGCGGGTTCGTCCTGGCCGACGTCGAGGCCCTGGTCCCCTACCTCGCCGACCTCGGCGTGGGATCGGTGTACCTGTCGCCGATCCTCGAGGCCACCCCCGGATCGACCCACGGGTACGACGTGGTGGACCCGACCACGGTCGCAGCGGAGCTCGGCGGGATCAGCGCACTGCGGTCGCTGCGGGCCGCCTGCCGGGAGCACGACCTGGGCCTGGTGGTGGACATCGTCCCCAACCACCTGGGTGTGGACCGTCCGGCGGCGAACCGCTGGTGGTGGGATGCGTTGCGCCGGGGCCCGGAGTCGCCGTATTTCACCTACTTCGACTTCGACACCGAGCCCGCCAACGGGGCGGACGGCCGGATAGCGATCCCGGTGTTGGGTTCACCGGAGGACGTCGACCAGCTCGTCGTCGTCACCCCCACCGACACCGCCACAGACACCGACACCTCCGACACGGACGCTGCGGAGGCCGAGCTGCACTTCTACGACCATCGCTTCCCGGTGGCCCCCGGCACCGGGGGCGGGACCGCGCAACAGGTGCACGACCGCCAGCACTACCGGTTGGTCCACTGGCGGGAGCCGCTCCTGGGCTACCGGCGGTTCTTCACCGTGACCGGGCTGGCCGGGCTGCGCCAGGAGGACCCGGCGGTCTTCGACGCCACCCACACCGAGGTGGCCCGCTGGTGCGAGGAGGATCTGGTCGACGGCATCCGGGTCGACCACCCCGACGGTCTCGCCGATCCCGTGGGCTACACCCGGCGGCTCCGCGGGCTGGCCGGCGAGGACCGGTGGCTGCTGGTGGAGAAGATCCTCGCGCCCTCCGAAGTGCTCGAGCCCGCCATGCCCGTCGACGGGACCACGGGATACGACGCCCTCCGGCTGATCGACCAGATGTTGGTGGACCGGGGCGGACAGGCGCGGTTGACCGAGCTGGCCTCCCGGTACTGCGGCGGCCCCGGCGACGAGGAGCAGGTCCACGATCAGTCCGCCCGTCTCAAGCGGCAGATCGTCCTGGAGGACCTCGCCCCCGAACTGGGCCGCCTGACCCGCGCGGTGCGGCGTGAGGCCGCCCTCGGCGGGGAGCCGAGTGTCGTGACGGGTGGTGACGACGAGGAGGCCCTCCTCCGCGAGGCGTTGGTCTCGGTGATCGAGCGCACGCCCGCCTATCGCGCCGACTATCCCGTCCTCCGCGGGACCCTGCCCGCGATACTGGACGATCTGCACCGCGACCGCCCCGAACTGGCTCCCGTGCTGGGTCTCGTGGCCGGGGCTCTGGCCCGTGGTGCCGAGGCCTCGAGCCGGTTGGCGCAGGTGACCGGTGCGGCCACCGCCAAGGCCGAGGAGGACCGCCTGTTCTACCGGCTCGGCCGGCTGGTCTCGCTCAACGAGGTCGGCGGTTCACCGGGGCGGATGGGCATGCAGGTGGAGGCCTTCCACCTCGCGATGGCCGAACGCGCGCTCGCCTCCCCCCTGGCCATGACGGCGCTCAGCACCCACGACACCAAGCGGGGCGAGGACGTGCGCGCCCGGATCTCGGTCCTCTCCCAGCTGCCCGACGAGTGGGCGGATCTGGTCTCCGAGGTGTTCCGGACGTTCCCCCCGCCCGCCGAGGACGCGGGGTACTTCCTGCTCCAGGTGATCGTGGGGGTGTGGCCGGAGCGCGACGATCCCGCCGACGACCTGCGGTCCCGCCTGCACGACTACGCCGACAAGGCCCTGCGTGAGGCCGCCGTGCACACCACCTGGACCGATCAGGACGCGGACTTCGAGTCCGCCGCCCACCGGTGGATCGACACCCTGCTCGACTCGGGCGGCGCGTTGCTCACCCCGTTCGTCGACCGCATCGCCCCCGCCGGGCGTGACAACTCGTTGATCGCCAAGGCGACACAACTGCTGTCCCCCGGGGTCCCCGACGTCTACCAGGGCACGGAGGTGTGGGAGGACTCGCTGGTCGACCCGGACAACCGCCGGTTCGTGGACTACGAGCCCCTGCGGTCCGGCGCGGTGGCCCGCGGCGGGCACCCCAAGTTCGCGCTGGTCCGTGAAGCACTGCGGATCCGGCGTGCGCATCCGGCGGCGATGGCGGCCGGCGCGCACGTCCCGCTTCCGGTG
>NZ_JAALEE010000305.1:0-7554 GCF_014145265.1 Dietzia sp. CW19
GACACGTGACCGGACAACTGTCCGGTCACGTGTCTGATAACCCCCCGATCAGGCGGCCTGCTCTGGTAGCGTCCGCCGCGAACAGGCACGCGTCACCACGCGCCGCCTCAGGTCGGGAGGGGACACATGGCCATCCGGGTCGCACAGATCGCCACGGGGAACGCCGGGGCGATCGCCCTGCGCCACCTCATCGAGGACCCGCGCTTCGACCTGGTGGGCGTCTGGGTCCACTCCGCGGACAAGGCGGGCAGGGACGCGGGTGAGCTCGCCGGTCTCGGGGTGGACACGGGCATCACCGCCACAACGAGTGCGGCCGACATCGTGGCCGCGGCGCCCGACTGCGTGGTCTACTGCGCGATGAGCGACACCAGGCCGGTGGAGGCCGCGCGCGACATCCGCGAGTACCTCGCCGCCGGGATCAACGTGGCGGGCACCGCGCCCACTCCGCTCATCAACCCCGCCGCGGGCGTCCCCGACAGCGCGCGCGCCAAGCTCGAGGCCGCGGCCCTGGAGGGCGGTGCCACCCTCTTCGTCACCGGCGTGGACCCGGGGTTCACCAACGATCTCCTGCCGCTCGCGATCACCGGCACCTGCCGCGAGGTGCGCCAGGTCCGCTGCACCGAGTTCTCCGACTACGCCACCTACGATTCCACCGAGTCGATGGTCGACGTCATGGGTTTCGGCACCCCGCTCGACCAGACCCCGCTGCTGTTCCTGCCCGGGGTGTTGACGGCGGGGTGGGGGGCGTCGATCCACCTGCTCGCCGCCGGGTTGGGCGTGGAGGTGGACGAGATCACCGAACACGTCGAGCGCGAACCCGCCCCGGAGACCTACGAGGTCGCGGCCTGCACCATCGCCGAGGGCACCCAGGCGGGGTTCCGCTTCCAGATCACCGGCATGGTGGCGGGCGAGCCCGTCATCGTGGTCGAACACGTCACCCGGACCCGGGACGACCTGCGGCCGGACTGGCCGTACGCGGTCCAGGAGGGGCACTCGTACCGCGTCGAGGTGATCGGCGAGCCGTCGTACGTCCTCGACCTGGCCGCGCAGAGCGCGGACGGCGACCACAACTACTCGGCGATCCTCGCCGGGGTCGGCAGGGTGGTCAACGCCGTACCCGCCGTCGTGGCCGCGGCGCCGGGGTTGACCACGACGCTGGATCTGCCGCTCACCGGCGCGCCGGGCATCGTCGGTACGCGCTGACGCGTCGACCGGCGTCGTCACCACAGCTGTTCACGAGTAGAGGGAGTCGTCATGGGTCGGGTCGAGGGCAAGGTCGCCATCATCACGGGTGCCGCACGGGGGATGGGCGAGGCCGACGCGCGCCGCCTCGTCGCGGAGGGCGCGAAGGTCGTGCTCACCGATGTGCTGGACGATCAGGGCGAGGCCGTGGCGGCCGAGCTGGGGGAGGGCGCGCGCTACCGCCATCTCGACGTGTCCGATGCGGAGCAGTGGAAGGCCGTCGTCGAGGAGACGGTCGCCGACTGGGGTGGGGTCGACGTGTTGGTCAACAACGCGGGGATCGCCAACGGGGCCGAGCTGCACAGGTTCCGGCACGACAAGTGGCAGCAGATCCTGGACGTGAACCTCACGGGGACCTTCTACGGATGTCAAGCCGTCACCGAGACGATGATCGCCGCCGGTGGGGGGTCGATCATCAACGTCTCGTCGATCGAGGGAATGCGCGGTACGCCGTGGGCTCACGGGTACGTGGCCGCCAAGTGGGCCGTCCGTGGGCTCACCAAATCGGTCGCGCTCGAGCTCGCCCCGCACGGCATCCGCTGCAACTCGCTGCACCCGGGCCTCGTGCGCACCCCGATCACCGAGGGGATCCCGGACGATATGATCCCGATCCCCCTCGGCCGGCTGGGCACCGTCGAGGACGTAGCTAACTTCGTGCTGTTCCTGGCCTCGGACGAGTCCTCCTACGCCACCGCCACCGAGTTCGTGGTGGACGGCGGGACCATCAACGGGATCCCGCACAAGCAGCTGTAGAGCCACCGCGACCGCGGCCGCCTACTTCTGCCGCGGCACGCGGCCCATCAGGTAGAACTCCGGGTTCGGCCGCATGTCGGTGGCGTTGGCCACCCGGTTGCTCAACCCGAACAGGCCGGTGATCGCCGCGATGTCCCACGCGTCCTCGTCGTCCAGGCCGTGCTCGTGCAGCGCGGCGAAGTCCGCGTCGACCAGCTCGTCGGACCGCAGGTTGACCTTGGTGGCGAAGTCGCAGATGGCGCGCTCCCGCGGGGTCAGTTCGGCTTTGTGATGGCTCACGGCCAGCTGGTCGGAGAGGTAGGGGTCCCTCTTGACGATCCGCAGGATCGCACCGTGCGCGACCACGCAGAACTGGCAGTTGTTCTGACCGGAGATGGTCACGATGATCATCTCCTTGTCCGCCTTGGACATGTTCGAGCCCTCGCGGTCCATCACCGCGTCGTGGTAGGCGAAGAACGCCCGCCACTCCGCCGGGCGGCGACCGAACATCAGGAACACCTCGGGGACGAACCCGGCCTTCTCCTGCTCCGTCAGAATGCGCTCCCGCAGGTCGTCGGGGAGATCGGCGAGCTCGGCGAGGGGGAATCGGTCGGACATGTGCGGCTCCGGGGGAGTGGGGCGCCCGGGTGGGGCGCCGGGCTGAGGGGCGGGGAACTGAGCAGTGGAGGGGCTCAGGGCTGGAGGGGCTGGAGGTCTGCCCAGAGGCTATGCCGCGTCGCCCGCCGCCGGATCAGGATCGCGCCGCGGACCCCCACGTGTGTACCCGCTCGATCTCCAGCCAGACGTCGACGCGGGCGCGATCGCGGACCGGGTACGGCTGGTCCGTGTAGTGCCGGGACAGCGCGTCGATGCCGGCCAGGTCCGGGTCCTCGGCGATCTCGGTGATCCGGCCCTGGATGCTCACGTGCGAGTACCAGTCGTCCGCGTCCAGCACGGACAGTGCCACCCGCGGGTCGCGCCGCAGGTGCTGGAGTCGGACCCGGCCGGCGTCGAGGTTGAGGTGGATGCGGTCGGCGACCAACCGGTACCAGGTGGGCACGGTCACCGGGGAGCCGTCCTTGCGCAGCGTGGCCATGACGCACGGATTCGGCCGGGCGAGCAGGCGGCGCAGGTCGTCGGTCAGCGGGGAGCCGGACGGGTGTGCTTCGGACGGGTGTGATTCGGGCTGGTGCGATTCGGACTGGTGTGAGTCAGACACGGCGCGCGGTCCTCTCGTCGGTGGCGGGTACTCCGGTCCAGTGTGCGCGTCGTCCGCGCCGAGGGGTGGCGCTATACCCCCGAGGGTTTTACGGTGGAGTGTGTACCTGTTCCCCACGGAAACGGACACACACCATGCTCTTCGAACGCATCTATGACTACGACCTCGCCCACGCCAGCTACTTCATCGGCTGCCAGAGCAGCAGCGAGGCGATCGTCGTGGACCCCAGCCGCGACCTCCGGCCCTACGTCGAGATGGCCGACCAGCACGGCATGACCATCGTCACGGTCACCGAGACCCACATCCACGCCGACTACCTGTCCGGCACCCGCGAGCTGGCCGCCGCCACCGGTGCCACCACGTACCTCTCCGACGAGGGCGGCGAGGACTGGCGCTACGGTTTCGAGGGCGAGCGGCTCCGCGACGGCGACACCATCGAGCTCGGCAACGTCCGCCTCGAGGCCGTGCACACCCCCGGCCACACGCCCGAGCACCTGATGTTCCTCATCACCGACGGCGCGTTCGCCGACGAGCCCGGTTACGCGCTGACCGGCGATTTCGTGTTCTGTGGCGACCTCGGGCGTCCGGACCTGCTCGACGAGACCGCCGGCGGCAGCGATTCGGGCGGCGAGGACACCCGCTACGAGAGCGCCACGCAGCTCTTCGCCAGCCTCCGCGAGCGCTTCCTCACCCTTCCCGATCACGTCCAGGTGTTCCCGGCCCACGGCGCCGGCTCGGCCTGCGGCAAGTCGCTGGGGGCGCTGCCGTCCAGCTCGGTGGGATACGAGCGGAAGTTCGCGTGGTGGCCGAAGTACGTGGAGAACGACGACGAGGAGGGCTTCATCTCCGAACTCCTCGACGGCCAGCCCGACGCGCCGGCGTACTTCGGGCGGATGAAGCGCGAGAACCGGGACGGCCCCTCCGTGCTCGGCCATCCGTTGCCGGAGCTGCAGGAGTTGCCAGCGGAGGAGGTCGCCTCCGGCATCGAGTCCGGCGACCTCGTCGTCGTCGACCCTCGCCCCGCCGACGACGTCCACGACGGCACCGTCGACCGCGCCATCAACCTCCCCGCCGGCCAGGCGGGCACCTACGCCGGCTGGGCGATCGATCCGGAGAAGGACGCCCGCGGCCTGGTCTTCCTCGCAGAGGACGCCGAGGCGGCGGACGAGCTGCGGCGTCACGTCATCCGGGTCGGCGTCGACTCCACACGCGGGTACGTCACCTCCACCGACGGCCTGCCCACATTCCGCCCCGAGACCGTCACGCCGGAGGACCTGGAGTCCTACGAGCACGCGATGGTGCTCGACGTCCGCGCCACGTCCGAGTACGACGAGGGCCACGTCCCGGACGCCACCCAGCTGCACGGTGGCCAGGTGATGTGGGAACGCGACGAACTGCCCGACTCGGGAAGGATCGTCACCTACTGCCAGTCGGGTGCCCGTAGCTCGGTCGTGGCCAGCGCGCTGCGCAGCGTCGGGTACGACGTCACCGAGCTCGAGGGCAGCTACTCCGCCTGGGAGGACGCCGGGATGCCCACCGAGTGACCGGCCGGCCGCGGGTCCGTACTCGGCCGCGGCCCCACGGCCTCACCGGCGGGAAGGAACCGTCCCGCCGAGAACTGTCGGCCGTACCCCTCGGCGAACTCGCCGTCGGACCACACCACGTGGCCGCTGATGATCGTGGCGGCCACCGCGCGGTCGTTGCGGTTGACCATGCGGTGGATGCCGCCGAGCTCCGGCATCGCCTCCTCGTGGTAGTCCAGCGACTCGCCGTCGAGGCCGGCCGGGTCGATCACCACCACGTCGGCTCGACGCCCGGGTGCGATCCGCCCGGCGTCGAGCCGGTAGAAGTCGGCGAGTTCTCCGGTGAGCTTGAACACGGCCTCCTCGACGGACAGGAACGGGGTACCCCGACGATCCGCCTCGTGCACACGCTCGAGTAGGCGGACGCCGAAGTTGTAGAAGGCCATATTGCGCAGGTGCGCCCCCGAGTCGGAGAAGCCGATGGTGATGCCCGGTGTTCGCGCGAGCCGGTTCGCGACCTTCTCGCGTGCGTTGGCGATGGTGGTGGTCCACCGCAGGTCGGCGCCGTGCTCCACGACCAGGTCGAGGAAGCAGTCAGCGGGGTGCAGCGACCGGGCGCGGGCGACGTCGCCGACGGTCCTGCCGACCAGCGACTCGTCGGGGCAGGCCACGATCAGGGCGTCGTCGAAGTCGCGGTGCCACACCCGTGGGCTGAACCGCTTCTCGAAGTCCCGCCGGAACCAGCGCCGGTAGCCCTCCTTCTCGAGCAGATCGGTGCGGGCCATCTCGTCCTTAAGGTGTAGCGCCTCGCGTCCGGAGCCGAACTCCTCGAAGACCACCAGGTCGATCCCGTCGGCCCACACCTTGAAGGTGGTGGGCAGGTGCTGCCACACGAACCTGCCCCTTCCGAGAGTGTTGGCCACCCATGCCAGCGGCCGGAAGATGCGGTTGACCCACGGCTCGGCCAGGGTGTCCGCGGCGGCGAGGAGTGAGACCCGCAGCGGCTTGCGGAAGAGTCCCGTGCTGGTGGCCACGTAGAAGGCCACGTCGACCTTGGTGTTGAGGTTCGGCACGCCCTGCAGGACCCGGTCGCGCCGGCGGAGGATCCGGCTGAGGCGCCGGAACTCCTTCCACGAGGCGTGTGTGGAGGGCAGGGTCCGCGAGCGGTAGCGGTCGCCGTCCATCTTGTCCCACGGGTTGGTCATGGTGGAGACCCCGAGGAAACCCTGGTCGAGGGCCTCGTCCACCCGCCGTTCGATCTCGAGCAACTCCTCCCGACCGGGGGAGTGCTCCGGGTCGGTCGCCCGGCCCAGGCCCATCACGGAGGCGCGGACGTCGGAGTGGCCGAGGAAGCTCGCCACGTTGGGCCCCAGCGGCAGGGCCTCGACCGCGCGCCGCCATGCCGCCGGGTCGGACCAGGACTTCGTGCGCTCGAGTGCCTCGAGGACGGCGTCCCGGGGCAGGGCCTCGACGCGGCTGAACAGGTCGGCCACGTCGACGGTGTCCGAGTAGACCCCGGACAGGGAGCAGTTGCCCACGAGCACGGTGGTCACCCCGTGCCGCACCGACTCGCCGAGCCCGGGGGAGACCAGCAGTTCGACGTCGTAGTGGGTGTGGGTGTCGACGAATCCGGGCATCACCCATCTGCCGTCGGCCTCGATGACGCGGGTGCCGGGCGAGATCGGGAGCGGGGTGGGGCTCACCGCCGCGACGACGCCGGATCGGATCCCGACGTCGGACCGGACGCCCGGCGCGCCGGTTCCGTCGTAGACGGTCCCGCCGCGGATCACGATGTCGAAGTCGGCGCCGCCCGGGCTGGCGTGATCAGTGGTGTCCACGAGGCACTCCCTGGTTTATGACACAAAACACATACTTCACCAGGCTACCCGGACGCTGGTCCAAGTCCAGACCTCGTCGCGAATTCCCCTGCGCCGCCCGGCCGCCGTGGGGCACCCGCGAGAGGCCGCCGCCCCGGAGTGCCCGTGTCGTCGCGTGGTCACACCCGCTCACGTTTCCCGAGGTGGCGTTCCCGCTCAGGTGCCGTTTGCGACCACTCGCCGGAGGGCGCCCTGGAGCACCGGCGGCACGGCGCCGCCGCGCGGTATCGGCCGGTCGCCGCGCGAGTGAGGCACCCGCGGGCCGGGAGTAGCGTTGTCGCGCATGACCACACGCACGGAGCGCCTCGACGGCCTGCCGTTCACCCGCAAGCACCGCAGGCTGTTGCTCGGATCCGGGGTCGGGTGGGCGCTGGACGCCATGGACGTGGGCCTCATCTCCTTCGTCATGGCCGCGCTGGCAGTGCACTGGGCGCTCACCCCCACCGAGCTGTCCTGGATCGGATCCATCGGGTTCGTCGGCATGGCGATCGGCGCCGCGCTGGGCGGTCTGCTCGCGGACAGGATCGGTCGCCGCCAGGTCTTCGCCGCGACGCTGCTGGTCTACGGACTGGCCACGGGCGCGGCGGCCCTGTCGACCGGCATCGCGGTGCTCATCGTCCTGCGCTTCATCGTGGGCCTCGGCCTGGGTGCCGAGTTGCCCGTCGCGTCCACGCTGGTCAGCGAGTTCGCGCCCCGCCGGATCCGCGGCAGGGTCGTGGTGATCCTCGAGGGGTTCTGGGCCGTCGGCTGGATCATGGCGGCGCTCATCGGGTACTTCGTGGTCCCGACCGGCGACGACGGATGGCGCTGGGCGCTGGCCGTGGGTCTGGTCCCCGCCGCCTACGCGTTGGTGATCCGGTTCGGGCTGCCCGAGTCGGTGCGGTTCCTGGAATCGAAGGGCCGGGTCGACGAGGCCGAGCGGATCGTCCGCGACTACGAGGCCTCGGCCGGGGTCGAGCCG
>NZ_JAALEE010000306.1:0-1088 GCF_014145265.1 Dietzia sp. CW19
TCCGCCGCACCGGCTCCCGCAGCGGCGCCGGTGGTGGCGGGCGCGGGGGCTGCGGGCTTCTCGCCGTCGACCTCGAGCACCTCCCCGTCGACGACCGGGCCGCCCGCCTTCTCCTCGGCGTCGACCTGCGCGATCGCGTCCTGCTCGGCCGCCTTGGCCGCCTTCTGTCGGCGGAACGAGTTCCACATGTTGATGAAGGTGGCGATGCCGGCCAGCACGAACAACGGCACGGCCAGCATGAGGATGTCCTCGCGCACGAGCCCGGGGTGCAGGGAGTCCATGACGTCCTGCGGCATCCGGATGTACGAGGCCAGCGGGACCCCGAAGATCTCGGCGTTGAGGAAGGAGGCGACCTGATCGGGGCCGAACGCCCCGTTGGTCATGGTCGAGGCCTCTTCGATCGACACCCCACGCGGCGAGAAGTTGAGAAGCACGTAGTACAGACCCAGGAACACCGGGATCTGCACGAGCAGCGGCAGACACCCGGCGGCGGGATTGACCCCGGCATCCGCGTACAGGGCCTGCATCTCCTTGGCCTGCTCCTGGCGGTCCTCGGGGGTCTTGCGGTCCTTGTACTTGTTCTGCAGCTCCTTCATCTTGGGAGCGATCTGCGCCATCTTGCGCATGGAGTACTGCTGCCGGTACATCGACCGCATGAGCAGCAACCGCACTGTCACCACCAGCAACAGCACGGACCCCACCCAGGCCACTCCGGAACCGGGGTCCACGACGAAGCTCAGCACCCAGTGCCAGAACTTCATGACGAGCGACACCGGATACGCGAAGAGGTCCACGGGCGAATCTCCAGATGGGACGGTGGCGCCGGAGCGGGCGCGCGGGGTGGGGCGGAACAGGCCGGGTCAAGACTAGAAGGCCGTCCCCCAGCGTGCCAGGGTCAGCGGGAGCGGTGGGGGCCGGGGTGCTCAGCGGCGGCGGGAGCAGCGGGTTCGTGCCCGGCGCGAGGTCGCCCGGCAGCGTCAGATGCTGCAGCCCACCCACACCGGCTCGGGGTGCAACTCCACGCCGAACGCCTCGAAGACGCCGTCGCGCACCTCGCGCGCCAGTGCGATCACGTCGTCGGCGGTGGC
>NZ_JAALEE010000307.1:0-6298 GCF_014145265.1 Dietzia sp. CW19
TCGCCGCCATCATCGAACAGGACCTCGACGCGGGATGACCGTCCTCGTCGTGGGATCGGGTGGGTACCTGGGATCGCGTCTCGTACCCGCGCTGCTGGCCCGGGGGCACCGCGTCCGGGCCGGCGTCACCGATCCCCGGCGAGCGCGGGCGCACGGGTGGGGCGACCGCGTGGAGACGGTCCGCTGCGACGTCCTCGACCCCGGATGTCTGCCGGACGCACTGACCGGGGTGGACTCGGTCGTCTACCTGGTCCACCGGATGGGGTCCGGGCCCGGTTTCCGGGCCGAGGACGCGGCGGGCGCGGCCGCGATGCGCGAGGCCATGGCCACGGCCGGTGTCCGTCGCTGCGTGTACGTCTCCGGACTCGCTCCGTCCGGAGGACCCCGGGAGGAGCTCTCCCGCCACATGTCCTCCCGGCTCGAGGTCGAGCAGCTGCTCTCGGACGGGCCCACGCCGGTGTTCACCCTGCGGGCCGGCATCGTCCTCGGCTCCGGTTCGGTGGGCTTCGAGATGATGCGCACCCTGTGTGAACGGTTGCCGGTCCAACCGGTCCCCCGGTGGATGCGCAGGAGCCGCGTCGAGCCCGTCGCCGAACGTGACGTCCTCGAGGCCCTGTGTCACGCCCTCGAGGTGGCTCCCCGCACCGGCCACGGCGACCTCGGGTGCGGGGAGGCCCTCACCTACCCCGCGCTGCTCCGCCGGTTCTCCCGGGTCGCCGGACTCCCGACGCTCCGCGTCCCGGTGTTCGGGGTGCCATGGGATCTGGTCGCGGCGGGACTGTCTCCCCTCATGGACGTGGACGCCGGCACCGTCGCCGGGCTGATCGAGAGTCTCCGCCACGAGATGGTGACCGCCGGCCCGGCGCCGGACCTGCTGCCCCCGGGGTGGGAGATGACCGGGATCGACGACGCCCTCCGGCGCGCTCTCGACGACTGACGGCGCGATCCGGGCCCGGCGTCCCGGGTCAGCCACACCGGGTCATTCCACACCGCGGCGCGAGCGCGCCCGGTGGGGGACAATCGACCGATGCCCCCGAATCTCCCGTTCACCGCCGCGACGTTCATCCGCGCCGCCCTGGACCGCCACGGGCCGAGCGGCACCACCGACGATATCGGAGAGAAGCTCCTCGACGCGGCCCTGCGGCAGTTCGAGCTCTTCGGCGTGACCCGGTCGACGATGGGGGACATCACGCAACGGTCGGGCCTGTCCCGGATGACCCTCTACCGCCGGTTCGCCAACAAACAGGAGCTCATCAACGCCGTCCTGCTGCGCGAGTCCGGGCGCATCCTGGCCGGGTTGAAGCAGGAGATCGACCGGTACGACGACGTGGAATCCAAGCTGACCGAGGGGTTCCTCTACACCGTCGAGACCCTGCGCGCGCACGGCCTACTCAACCGCCTCCTGGAGAGCGAGCCCGAGGTCGCCGTCCCCTATCTCACGGTCCAGGCCGAACCCCTGGTCAGCAGCAGTGCCGAGTTCCTCGCCTCGGAGATGGCCACGAGTCTCGACGACTCCAGGTCGCACGAGGAACTCCTGGTGGCCGCCGAGGTGGCCGTCCGCCTGGTGATCTCGTTCGTCCTCACCCCCTCGACGACCATCGATCTGGACGACCCCGACGTGGCCCGCGAATTCGCCCGGCGGCACCTCGGCCCACAACTCCGTGGTGGGCGGGGACATCCCGAGGGGGCATAGGACCCGACGGGGCTCGGGCTCCGACAGACAGCGACGGTCGGCGCCCGGGCGTTGACACGGAGGGCCGCGCTGCCTAGCCTCAGTTACAAAGAGACCTCAAATGTCACTCTGTACTCCGAGGCTCTCTCCGACCCACCTCGTCGGAAACGAAAGGGATCGCCATGACCGCACCCACGCCCACCACTGCCCCCTCACCCTCGGCTCCGACCCCGAGCAGCTCCCGCGCCGAGTACGACGCCGCCCTGCTCCGCCTGTCCGAGGCGTCGGTCAGGCGCCACTTCGACGCGTTCGTCGACGTCCCCTGGGACCACCCCGACTTCCGCGTGGACCGCACCGACGAGCGCTGGGTCCTGCCCGCGGACGTGGACCCGCTGGGCGCCCACCCCTGGTACCAGGCGTTGCCCGTCGAGACGCAGATCGAGATCGGGCTGTGGCGCCAGGCCAACATCATGAAGGTCGGCCTGCAGTTCGAGAACATCCTGATCCGCGGGATCATGCAGTACATCGCGAACCTGGACAACGGGTCGGCCGAGTTCCGATACCTCACCCACGAGGCGACCGAGGAGTGCCACCACACCCAGATGTTCCAGCAGGGCGTCAACATCATCGGTGCCGACGTGCCCGGCCTGCCGCGCTGGATGCGCCGGGTCTCCCCGATCATCCCGTGGTTCGCATCCCTCACCCCGGTGGGCTTCTTCATCGGCGTTCTCGCGGGCGAGGAGCCGATCGACCACACCCAGAAGCAGATCCTGCGCGGCGCGGACGAGCTCCCGCCCGTATTGAGCCGCATCATGGAGATCCATGTGGCGGAGGAGGCGCGGCACATCTCCTTTGCGCACACCTACGTCGCCCGCCACGCGCCCCGGATGAGCCGCGGTCAGATCTTCGCGGTCTCCCTGGCGTTCCCCGTGATCATGCGGGTGCTGTGCGATGCCATTCTCAAGCCGACCAAGGAGTTCCGCGAGGAGTTCGACGTTCCCCGCGAGGTCATCGACGAGCTGTACTGGGACAGCCCGCGGTCCCGCGAGTTCCTGTCCGACCTCTTCTCCGACGTGCGCATGCTCGCCGAGCAGTCCGGACTGATGAACCCGCTGGCACGGCGGGTCTGGCGGGCGTTGAAGATCGACGGTCGCGCCTCCCGCTACCGCAGCGAGCCGCCCGTCTCGTACGCCACCGCCGTCTGATGCCCCACGTGGTCACGCAGGCCTGCTGCGCCGACGCGTCCTGCGTCCACGCGTGCCCGGTCAACTGCATCCACCCGACTCCGGACGAGCCGGACTTCGCCACCGCCGAGATGCTGTACATCGACCCGGACGTCTGCGTGGACTGTGGGGCGTGCGTGGGAGCGTGCCCGGTCGGGGCGATCGTCCCCGACGACCGCCTCACCCCGGGCGAGCAGGTCTTCCTGGACCTCAACGCAGTGCTGAGCACGCCGTCGCGCCCGTACCCACCGCAGGCGCCGGTCCCCCCGATCCGCCGTCTGGAGCGGGGCCGCGGCCCCGCCGGGGAGCCACTGCGGGTGGCGATCGTCGGAGCCGGCCCCGCCGCTCTGTACACCGCCGACGAGCTGCTCAGGCAGCCGGGCGTCGAGGTGACCGTCTTCGATCGCCTGCCCGTCCCCCACGGTCTGGCCCGGCACGGGGTGGCCCCCGATCACCCGCGGACCCGGTCGGTCACCGACCTGTTCGCGCTCATCGAGGCCCAAGCCGGTTTCACCTACCGGCTGGGGGTGGAGATCGGCCGGGATGTCACCGTTGACGAACTGGCCGCTCACCACGACGCCGTGGTCTACGCGACCGGGGCCAGTACCGATCGCCCCCTCGAGATCCCGGGCACCGGGCTCGCCGGGAGCATGTCCGCGACGGAGGTGGTGTCCTGGTACAACGGCCACCCCGACCACGTCGACGCCCGGGTCCCGCTCGACCACGAGCGTGCCGTCATCGTGGGCAACGGCAACGTCGCTCTGGACGTCGCCAGGATCCTCGCCACGCCCGCGGAGTCCCTCGCCGGGACCGACATCTCACCTGTCGCCCTGAAGGCCCTGCGGGACAGTCGCGTCCGCGAGATCGTCGTGCTGGGCCGACGGGGGCCCGCGCAGGCCGCGTTCACCCTGCCCGAACTGGTCGGGCTGGCCTCGCGGGACGATATCGACCTGCGCGTCGACGCACCGGACGGGATCGATCCGGGAGCGGAGACCGATCCCCAGAGATCCCTCATGCTCGACTGCCTCGCGGACGTGGCCGCCCGCGCGCCACGGACGGGCAGGCCGCGGATCGTCCTGCGTTTCCAGACCGCACCCGTGGAGGTCGTCGGTGACGGACGCGTCGAGGGACTGCGGATCGCGGGTACGGAGTTGACGAGCCTGGACGGGAACGTGCGAGCGGTTCCCCGC
The DNA here is from genome assembly GCF_014145265.1 of Dietzia sp. CW19. Taxonomy (NCBI): domain Bacteria; kingdom Bacillati; phylum Actinomycetota; class Actinomycetes; order Mycobacteriales; family Dietziaceae; genus Dietzia; species Dietzia sp. CW19. The sequence goes on from NZ_JAALEE010000307.1 coordinate 4,086, forward strand.
CCGGGGACCGAGGAAATTCTGCCCGCAGGACTGGTCCTGCGTTCTGTCGGATACCGCGGAGTGCCCGTGCCGGGCGTGCCGTTCGACCCCGTCACCGGGACGATCCCCCACCGAGACAGCCGCGTCCTCGACCGCCCCGGCGGGTCCGAGGTCCCCGGCGCCTACGTGGTCGGGTGGATCAAGCGAGGTCCCCGCGGGTTCATCGGGTCCAACAAGACCTGCGCCCGCGAGACTGTCGACGCGCTGCTCGCCGACGCCAACGCCGCGCGTCTCCGCTCACCCCGTTCGGCGAGGGCGTTCGCGACATAGTCGAGACACCGAGCGCAGGTAGCAGTACCCGGGGGCTCCACGGCGGATGTCGACGCCGCGATTGCCGGCAGGGCCGACGTGAGCACCCGGCACGTCGGGCAGGTCGCGCTGTTCTCGGCACGGCGACCTGAGAAGCAGGCCCACGGGCCCGGGCTACTCGATCGTCAGCGCGTCCGAGGCGTCCACCTCGACCGCCCGCGAGGTGTCCTTGAGCGCCACCCCGGACGCGCCGAGCGCCCGGGCCCCCGCGATGAGCCGGGCGACGATATGGGCGGACCGGGCGTAGCCCAGCCCGTCCGGCGGGTGGATGTTGGAGATGCAGTTGCGCCCGGCGTCGGAGGTGCCCGGCGCGGGCAGGTGGGTCAGGTAGATCCCCAGGCTGTCCGCGACCGACAGTCCCGGCCGCTCGCCGATGATCACCACGACCGTGCGCGCCCCCATCGCCTGGGCGAGGTGATCGCCCAGCGCCACCCGCGCCTCGGTCGCGATCACCGGCGGCGCGATCGAGTACAGCTCGGACAGCTCGGACACCAGCGCGGCGAGGAGCCCGGCGCCGTGGTCCATCAGTGCTCGAGGCGACAGGCCGTCGGCCAGGACGAGGCCCACATCGAACTCTCCCGTGGTGATCGAGGACAGGTCCTGCGGCACCCTGCCCAGATCCGGGCGCCGCAGGTACTCCGCACGCGAGGAGGCCTGCGAGGAGACCACGGCGGGTTCCCCGATGCCGAGCTTGTCCACCTCCGAGGCGAGGGCCTCGACGTCCAGCGGCATGTGCACCGCGTCGCGCGCGGCGGCGTGGGCGGACCGGAACTCCAGGACGCGGCGGGTGGGAAGGGAGTCACCGGTGCGGCCGAGCCCGATGCGCGCCTGGGTGCTGCGACGCAGCTCGTCCCAGAAGGACGGCTCGATCCCGCTCATCGCGTCCCCGTCAGAGCGCGGAGCGGAGATCCGGTCGCGTCGACGTCCAGGATCCGTCCCTGCGCATCGACCATGCCCAGACAGTCGAGCCAGGCCGCGAACTCGGGAGCCGGGGTCAGTCCCAGCACCTGCCTGACGTACAGGACATCGTGGAAGCTCAGGCTCTGGTAACCGAGCATCACGTCGTCGGCGCCGGGGACCGCGATGACGAACGCGGTGCCCGCCGCCCCGAGGAGCGTGAGCAGGGTGTCCATGTCGTCCTGGTCGGCTTCGGCGTGGTTGGTGTAGCAGACGTCCACGCCCATCGGCAGCCCGAGGAGCTTGGCACAGAAGTGGTCCTCGAGTCCGGCGCGGATGATCTGTTTCCCGTCGTAGAGGTACTCGGGTCCGATGAACCCCACGACGGTGTTGACCAGCAGAGGTTCGAGGTCGCGACACACCGCGTAGGCCCTGGCCTCGAGGGTCTGCTGGTCCACCGGCAGACCGCCCGTCCCCAGGTGTGCGCCCGCGCTCAACGCAGAACCCTGGCCGGTCTCCAAGTACATCACGTTGTCGCCCACGGTGCCGCGGTGCAGCGACCGGCCCGCCTCGTTGGCCTCGCGCAGCAGCGTCAGGTCCACTCCGAAACCGGAGTTGGCGCCCTCTGTGCCGGCGACGGACTGGAACACCAGGTCCACCGGCGCCCCCTTCTCGATCAATTCCATCGTCGTGGTGACGTGCGACAGGACGCAGGACTGCGTGGGGATCTCGAAACGCTGCCGGATCTCGTCGAGCAGATGCAGCAGGTCCGAGGTGGCGTGCGGGGAGTCCGTCGCCGGGTTGACGCCGATCACCGCGTCGCCGGAGCCCAGGAGCAGTCCGTCGAGGGTGGCCGCGGCGATGCCCCGCGGATCGTCGGTCGGATGATTGGGCTGCAGGCGCGTGGCGAGCGTGCCCGGCAACCCCACGGTGGTGCGGAACGCGGAGGTCACCCGGACCGCGCGAGC